>DYNA01000161.1 GCA_020721325.1 Paludibacter propionicigenes | reverse complement strand
AAATTGCAGAATATTTGATTAACAAGATTGAAAGCGAAATTGGTAATATCGAAAATGGAAAATAAAGCACTTAACATGGTATATACGATAATTGCGGGCTTCGGTGGTAACTTGAAACATAGTGCAAGTAAATTACATTTCACGTTATTGAAACATTAGTTCCATGAAATCCCGCAACTACGTATATACCTGTCCGTTGTTCCGACATAATACTGATTATTAATTTGTTACGCTGATTAAAAACTGACGTAACCTACCGCTTAAGTCGGTAGTATCTTACCGAAGGGTCTGATGTAGGCGTGAGCCATTGTTGGGCTAAGGCTTCGGGACAATGTACTAAAGGTGAGGCTTTTGCAGCCAAATACCGGGAAACAAAGCGCAGGGGAGCGTTTTGTCTTTTTTTGCCGAAAGGCAAAGAAAAAGCAAAAAAAGCTATGATAACTCATCAGAAATGTGTATTTTTGCAGAAAAAAAATTAAAAAAAGTACGTTTAACAATTGGGCAGTTTAACGCAAAACTTTGCCTTTTAGATGCTCTGGGCTGTTATGTGGGAAAATTTGCTGAGTACGGTTCTCAAGGGGGCGTAAGCTACCCGGTTGCTTTATAAAAATGAACGATAATAATTAACAGAATGAAATTATTTCAAGATTATTTAAAGGAATTACAATCGACACCGATTGACCAAATAACAGAACATTCAAAAAGAGCATCTCTTGAAAATTTGTTAAATGGTTTGGCGATTGAATTTCCTAATAAAATTTCAATTTTGCACGAACCAAAACGAGAAGGAAAATTTGGTTCGCCTGATTTTAAAATAACAAGTAATGAAAGTATTATCGGTTATATTGAAACTAAAAAATTTGACGAAAGTTTAGATAAAGTTTTAAAATCAGAACAAATAGCAAAATACAAAGAATTATCTAATAATATTTTACTTACCAATTATTTGGAATGGCTGTGGATTAAAGATGGAGAATTGGTCGAAAGAACAGAATTATGCTTTTTAACCGATGTTGAGAACAAACGATACAAACTTAATATTGAAAATGCAAAAAAACTGGATGAATTAATAAAAAAATTCTATTCACAACCACCAATTGGAATTGGAGATAGCAAACAATTTGCTGCAGCGTTAGCTTTACGTGCAAGATATTTAAAAACATTTGTTTTAGACGATTTACAATTACAAGAAAAAAAAGAATATCCGGGAAAACTCTATTATTTATACACAACTTTCAGGGATTTTGTTTTTGAAAAACTGACTACAAATGAATTTGCCGATGCTTTTTCGCAAATGCTTGTTTATGGTTTATTTCTTGCAAAATTAAATGCCGATACAAAAGAAATAAATTTATATAATGCCAAAAGTTTTATCCCTACTTCTAATAAATTAATAAAAGAACTTATTGAATTTTTAAATGAATTAGATAATGACGAATACAGACAAACTCGTTGGATAGTAGATGAAGTTTTAACAATAATGAATAATTTGCAAATCAGAGAAATTCATGAAAGTTTATCGTTTAATAAATTAAAAAAAGACAGTGATAACCTCACAATAAAAGACCCTTATGTATATTTTTACGAAGATTTTTTGGCTTCTTATGATTACGATTTGCGAAAATCAAAAGGAGTTTATTATACACCACCACCTGTTGTAAATTTTATTGTTCGTGGTATTAATCATATTTTATCATCAATTTTTCAAATAAAAGACGGTTTTGCAGACAGAAAACGTGTTACTGTTTTGGATTTTGCAACCGGTACAGGTACTTTTTTATTGGAAATTCTAAGACAAATATTTGAATCACTACCTAAAAAATCGGGTAAACGCAAAGACATAATTGCAGAACATATTTTGAAAAACCTTTATGGTTTTGAATATATGATTGCACCTTACACAATTGCACATTTAAAATTGTCGCAATTTTTGAAAGACGAAGGTTATGAAATGCAAGGAAATGATAAATTCCAAATTTATTTAACAAATACACTTGTCCCAATGGACAAGCAATTAAAAATTCCTATGTTACCTGCACTTTCAAAGGAAATTGCAGACGCACAAGGTGTAAAAGAAACGCCAATCTTAGTTGTAACAGGAAATCCACCTTATAGTAAAAAATCTAAAAATACAGGAATTTGGATAACAGAACTTTTAAAAGGTCACGACACCACAACAAAAGAAAAAATATCCGAACAACCTAATTATTATATGGTTGACGGTGAGCCATTGGGAGAAGCTCAAAATTGGTTGAGAGATGATTACGTAAAATTTATTCGATTTGCCCAATGGAAAATGCACAATATTGAAAATGGAGTTATTGGAATTATTACAAATCATACATTTCTTGATAGTATTACTTTTCGGGGAATGCGTCAAAGTCTTTTTAACTCATTCGACCAATTATATTTTTTAGATTTACATGGTAGTGCAAAACGAGAAGAAGATGTCCCCGAAGGTATGAAAAACGAAAATGTATTTGACATAGAACAAGGTGTTTGTATTTCTTTTTTCATAAAAAGGAAAGGACTTGAAAAAAAAGTTTTTTATGCTGATATGTGGGGAACAAGAATTGAAAAATATAAGCAATGTATTGATAATAACTTAGATACTATTAATTGGAACGAAATTAAACCAAAATCACCTTATTATTTTTTTATACCTCGCAAAAACGGAGAAATGGAAAAATACAGAACATGGTGGAGTGTTACTAAAATATTTAAACATTATAGTTTGCCGTTGATGACTGGTCGCGACCCTGTAACAATTTGTTGGAAAAAAGACGAAGTTAAAAATCTTATTGATTATTTTGTTAACAATAGCGAAGTTGATATTAGAAAAAAATACAATACCGGTAAAGATAGCCGAGATTGGAAAATTGCTAATTCAATTAAAGATTTTAAAGAAAACAATGCAAATGAAATTCATATAAAGCAAATTGCTTACAGATTATTTGATAAAAGATATACATTTTATTCAGGTAAAGCAAAAGGTTTCCATGCAAGCCCTCAAAAGAAAATCGTAAATAATATGCTTTTTGATAATATTGGTTTGTTGTTACCTCGCCAAATTTCAAAGCGAACTTTTCAGCATGTGTTTTGTACTGATTTAATTCCAGATATGTGTTGTTTTTCTTCCGAAACCAAAGGTGCAAATCAACTGTTTCCGTTGTATTTATATCATTTTGAAATAGACAAACATTTACAAAAATCCTTAAATAAACAACTTAGTTTTACTAAGGAACCAAATTTCACAAAAGAATTTTTATTATATTTAAAAGATAAATACAATAATGAATTTTCACCTGAACAAATTTTCGGTTATATCTATGCTGTTCTTCATTCTCAAACTTACCGAGAAAAGTATTTAGATGATTTAAAAATAGATTTTGCTCGGATACCTTTTGTAAAATCAACTAATGAATTTTTAGATATTTCAAATTTGGGAACAAGTTTAGTAGAAGCCCATTTACTAAAAAACATTCCCAATAAAGACATTGGAGAATTTATTGGCGAAAGTAATAATATTGTAGAATCGGTTGTGTATAATGAAAAAACTCAACAGATTTTTATAAACAAAATTCAGTATTTTGAGAAAGTAACACCTGAAATTTACGAATTTAAGATTGGCGGTTACGAGCCGATTGAAAAATATTTAAAAAGTAGAAAAAACAGAGTTTTAACAATTGACGAAATTGAAACAGTCGAAAATATAATAAAAGTAATAGATTTCACGATTGATAAAATGACTGAAATTGAAGACTTAACAAAAGAATGGATATGAAAAAAATAAAAAAGCATAACATGTACCATGCTAACCACCAAATTAATTAACGAAAATAAACAAAGAATTTTTAGTGGTTGGAAATGGAAATTTTGTAAATTTGCAAGAACGTAAAAAATGCAATGCGTTTAAAATAAAGAATTTTAAAATTTCAAAAAAAGAGTTTTGTTTTTTTTGCCGAAAGGCAAAGAAAAAGCCAAAAAAGCTATGATTACTCATCAGAAATGTGTATTTTTGCAGAAAAAAAGTAAATATAACTTGCTGGGTACGGTTCTCAAGGGGGCGTAAGCTACCCGGTGCGGTTATTAAAAACATTGTTCTAATAGATTGATATAAAATTGATTATAATGAATATCTACAAGCATTTCTTTATTATGTCAAAATGTTCTTCATAGATTAAATTGTCGCAAATATTGCATACATGAAGAATTTTATTGCAATCAAAATGATTAACATCAAAGCATTCAATTTGAATGAAATATTTTTCGTCGTTTTTTTGGCTGTCAATATTTCGGAAAAAACATTTTCACTTTTCCATTTTATTTTGTAATTTTGTAATTTAACATTAAAATTTAAGTATATGCCACAAGTATTGATAAAAATAGGACAATCGCCAAAAAATCAACATTCATATAACCTTTCACAAGAAAAAGTTAAGTATTTACTGAAATTTGTGAACTCTATGATTGATGATACCGAAGAAGAAACCGATTTATTAAGCGAAATTGAAATTGGTTTAAAGCAAGTAAAGAAAATACGAAATGGTGAATTGCCTCGTAAAACATTAAAACAGATGATAAATGGCAAATAAAGTAACACCAACCCCCTATTTTGAAAGTAAATACAAACGACTTTCAAAAAAATTCCCATCACTTGATGAAGAATTAACGGAATTAGAACAGGAGTTATTAGAAAATCCCGAATTAGGTGAACCCCTTGGAGCAAGCCTTTACAAGATAAGATTAGCAAATAAAGACAAAGGGAAAGGCAAAAGTGGCGGCTTTCGTGTAATAACCTATTTGATACAAGAAAATAAAAATTCATACGACATTTTTTTAATTACCATTTACGATAAATCAGAAGAAAGCACTGTAACCAAAACTGCATTATTAAAATTAGTAAAAACGATATTTGATGATTAACAAAACCGCCAACATGGCACACCCGACAATTGCCTTTTTTCTCTCAACGCACTAATTGCCAACGCACGAAAAAGCCCTGCACGCCGCCTACCATTTTTCGTCATTCCGGCATGATGCTGATTAATAATTTGTTGCGCTGATTAAAATCTGACGTAACCTACCGAAGCGTCTGACGCAAAACTGAAGCCATTGTTGAGCTAAGGCTTCGGGACAATGTACTAAAGGTAAGGCTTTTGCAGCCAAATACCGGGAAACAAAGCGCGGGGTGCGTTTCTTTTGGGAGAGTATTATAGTAAACGAAAATCAACCTATTTAAGCCATTACCAAAAATCTTTATTCAAATAATTTTCAAAATACATTAATAATTTCTTATTTTGTACTGTTTTTTTTAAAAAAAAGGAAAAAAATATTCGTACTAATTTTCTTAATTTAAGATTTTGAAAGATTTAACTCAGGGTAATCCGGGAAAATTAATTCTGAACTTTGCTATTCCCATGCTGATAGGCAATGTAGTTCAACAGCTTTATAATGTGGTAGATAGCGCAGTGGTAGGAAAATTCATTGGCGAAAATGCTTTGGCAGCCGTAGGAGCTTCTTTCCCTATTTTTTATGTTTTAATAGCCTTAATCATTGGAATAGCATCGGGCAATATGGTCATTATTTCGCAATATTACGGAGCTAAAAAAATGGCAAAAGTAAAGCAAGCCATTGATACTTTTTACATTACCGTTTTTGTAGGTTCTATTTTCATAAGTATTCTTGGAATTTATTTTAGCAAAGATATTTTTGAGCTAATGGATTTGCCGCCGGAGTTGTTGAACGATGCAACAACCTATTTGAATATTATTTTAGCCGGTGTAGTAGCCATGTTTGGATTTAATTCCACCAGTTCTATCCTTCGGGGTTTGGGCGATTCTAAAACACCGCTTTATTTTTTAATCATCTCTTCCGTACTCAATGTGGTTTTCGATTTGGTTTTTGTGCTGGTTTTTGATTGGGGAATAGCCGGAGTAGCCTGGGCAACTGTTATTTCGCAAGCCATTGCTTTTATAGTAGGCACTATTTACCTCAACACGCGGCACGAAGTAATACGGATTTCGCTCAAAACCATTACTTTTGATAAAGAAATTTTCATTAAAAGTATAAAAATTGGTCTGCCATCGGGTATGCAACAATTGTTTGTAGCTCTGGGAATGATGGCTTTGTATAAAATAGTCAATCCTTTTGGAACTGTAGTAATTGCAGCCTTTTCGGTAGCCGGACGACTCGATGGCTTTGCAGTAATGCCTGCTATGAATTTAACCGCAGCATTAACTACTTTTGTGGGGCAAAATATGGGTGCCAACCTTATAGACCGCGTAAAGAAAGGATTGCAGGTTACGATGTTTTATTCGGTAGCTATTTCCTTATTTTTTACAATTTTAATAATGTTTTTTGGCGAAAATATTATGCTTTTGTTTACAACCGATGCCAATGTGGTAAAAATTGGAGTAGATTATTTAAAAATAGTCGGGTATTTTTACTTTACTTTTTCCATTATGTTTTCTTACTTGGGAGTTTTTCGTGGTGCGGGCGATACCATTGTGCCTATGCTCATTACTTTGCTTTCCATGTGGCTTTTCCGCATTCCGGCAGCCTATTTTTTGTCGCAACACTTTGGTACTATTGGTATTTGGTGGTCGATACCCACAGGTTGGGGCTTTGGGTTATTGGCTTCGGCTTTTTATTACAAAATGGGGCGTTGGAAAAATAAAGTCATTGTTCATTAACAAACTAAAATTTCAAGTAATCGTTTCAATCTGTTAATAAACAGCTTATTGCTGTTTAATTTTTACGCTTTTTGCTTACAATTGATACGATGACTCTCTGTTTGATACTGACATTTATGGTAGTTTAAAATAGAATGCAAACTTTGTTAAAATTTTAAATCGGTCTGCTTATTTTGTACGAAAAAGAATTTAATTTTTCCTACAAAAAAAAAGTTTTGAAGTATAAAAATAAAAAAATGAATAAAAAATGAGTATTTTTGATATACAAAACGATTCTGATTTTGAAAAAAAATGCCTTGAAACATTTTATTTTCAAGCCCAAAATATTCCAATTTATAAAAAATATCTTTTTTTTTTAAAAATAAACCCAAAAAAAATAGCACGAATAGAAGAAATTCCTTTTTTACCCATTTCATTGTTCAAAACAGAACAAGTGTTGATGCAAAATGCAAGTTATCAAGCCATTTTTTCCAGTAGCGGCACTACTTCGAGCGAAACTTCGCAACATTTTGTACATCAATTGAGTTTGTACGAACAGAGTTTCTTCAATGCGTTTCAGCATTTTTACGGAAGTATTACCGATTATTGCATTTTGGCACTTTTGCCTTCCTATTTAGAACGCACGGGTTCGTCTTTGGTTTATATGGCGGAGCATCTGATTAAAGCATCACAAAACAGCAACAGCGGATTTTACTTGCACAATATGTCCGATTTGGTAGAAAAACTTCAAAAACAGGAACGTTTGCAACAAAAAACATTGCTTTTAGGGGTTAGTTTTGCACTTCTCGATTTGGCAGAACAATTTCCCATGCAACTCAAAAATACAATCGTTATGGAAACCGGTGGTATGAAAGGAAAACGTAAAGAATTAACACGCAGCGAATTGCATGAGGTTTTAAAAAATGCTTTTGGTGTAAACCAAATTCATTCGGAATATGGAATGACCGAACTTTTGAGCCAAGCTTATTCATTGGGAAATGAAATTTTTACGCCGCCCGCATGGATGCGCATTCTCATTCGCGATGCTTACGACCCTTTTACTCTCCAAGAGACCCGAAAAACCGGAGGAATCAACGTCATTGACCTTGCCAATCAATTTTCGTGTGCGTTTATTGAAACTCAAGATTTGGGTAGAAAAATCAATCACAATCAGTTTGAAGTACTCGGACGTTTCGATGCTGCTGCCATCAGAGGCTGCAATTTATTGCTAACCTGAGTTCGATAAATTAATTATTTATGTTTGTTTTGCTGACTGAATTACTCTGTGGCTCTCTGTGCCTTCTCCGCGAAACTCTGTGTTATAATTTTTTTCATTACACAGAGTTTCAGTAGAGAAGGCACAGAGAGCCACAGAGTTTTTTCAAAACATTCAAATCAAAATATTGATATATTAAATTGAAATAAAGTAATTTACAAGTTTTCTTACTGACAATAATTATGATAAAAATCCCTGCCTTTTACAGGAAATTTTTTTTAACCCATTTTGCAACCATTCAGGCATAATAAACTGAATATCTGCAAGATGAAATAACAAAAAATTAAATATTTTAAATCAACATTTATTCACTTTAATCTGCAAGATGCCTTAAAATAAAAGTACATTTCCATAACCTTAGTCAGTGCAGAAAATCAATATTCATCATTAATTTACCGTATTTAATGCGTTTAATGGGCGAATTTTTAAACAGTTCGTTAAATTGAATCGGGTTTAATTGCAGCCAGTCGGCATCTTGCAGATTTTGGATTTCGGGCGTTGAATTAAATTCGTTGGTATTGTGAGCTTTAGCTTTGCTGTTCCAAGGGCAAACCTCTTGACAGATGTCGCAACCGTAAATGTAATTTTCCATTTTTTGTTTGTACGCTGGGTTTATTGGGCTTTTAGACTCAATAGTTAGATAAGAAATACATTTTGTAGCATTCACAGAATGTTCTTTTTCAATGGCTTGCGTAGGACAAGCTTCAATGCAACGCCTGCATGTGCCGCAGTACGAAGGCATTTCTACATTTGGATTTTGAACAAAATATTCATCTAAATTTAGATTTGAAATGATTTCGCCAATAAAAAAGTAAGAACCATTTTTCGTTAAAAGTAAACCGTTTTTTCCAAGCCAGCCCAAACCGGCTTTTATTGCCCAAGCTTTTTCTAAAACAGGTGCGCTATCGGTAAAAATACGCCCCGAAATGGCTGTTATTTGAGTGTTGATAAAATCGAAAAGTGTTTGAAGTTTTTCTTTCATTACCAAGTGGTAATCCTTGCCATAAGCGTATTTTGAAATTTTATACTCGCTTTTGAATGCCACATTAGGCGAAGGAAAATAATTGAGCAAAACCACCATTACACTTTTTGAGCCTTCAACTAATAATTCCGGATTTAAGCGTTTATCGAAATGATTTTCCAAGTATTTCATTTCACCATGAAATTTATTTTCTAAAAACTGTTTTAAATAAAATACTTCCGTTTCTAAAAATTGAGTTTTGGCAAAACCAATTTCTGAAAAACCCAATTCAAAAGCTTTTTCTTTTATTTTTCTAACTATTTCAATTTGTTTTTGAAGCATTTTATTATGATTAACAATGTTTTTAAAATTAAACACTTTGCATGCTCAGTTTCGTTCGCTTTTTAGAAACGAGCTGTCTGAGTTTTTTTTTTGATGTTTTTAATTGGTCTCTGATAACTGCGGAAATCTTTTTAAGTTTGAGAAAGTTTGAGATATTCAATAAG
>DYNA01000030.1 GCA_020721325.1 Paludibacter propionicigenes | reverse complement strand
TTTTATTTTCCTAATTTAAAAGGATTTAAAAAAAATGTCATGTAGAGTAATTAAAATGTTAATTTGGTCAATTATTCTATAACAATCTGATTCTAAAAAAATTCCTATTTTATTAAAAAAAGTACATTTATTTTTATATAAAACAAAAAAAGAATATTTTTGTAAAAAAAAAAAAAATTATAAAAAAAAAAATTTAATGAAAATATCAACACAATTTGACAGTGGAAGCATAGAAATAATAAGCCTTTCCGAAAATGGTGAAATCCGGCTAAATTTACGAAAAGACACGCAGTCGGACATCAAGCAATGGTTTCATTTTCGCTTAACTGGCGCAATGAAAAAAGAATGTTTTTTTAGCATCGAAAACGCCGGAAACTCTTCATATCCAGAAGGTTGGGAAAATTATCACGTTGTAGCTTCCTACGATAAAGAAGAGTGGTTCAGAATACCAACCACTTACACCGATGGAATTTTGCGGTTTGACTGGATTCCCGTTCACAATTCGATGTATTTTGCCTATTTTGCGCCCTATTCGTACCAACGCCACCAAGAATTGGTTCACGATGCTCAACTTTCCGATTTTTGCAAGCTCGAAGTCATTGGCGAAACGTTTCAAGGACGCGATATAGATATGCTAACAATTGGCGATGAAAACGACCAAAAAAAGAAAATCTGGCTCATAGCACGCCAACATCCGGGCGAAAGCATGGCTGAATGGTTCATCGAAGGCTTTTTGAACCGAATTTTAGACGAAAACGACCCTGTTTCGCGTACTTTATTGCAAAAAACTTGTTTTTATGTGGTTCCAAATGCAAATATTGACGGTTCAATACTCGGAAACCTGCGTGTAAATGCCGCCGGACGCAATCTCAACCGCGAATGGGCAGTTCCCGATAAGGAAAATAGCCCTGAAGTGTATCATATTTTGAACAAAATGATAGAAAAAGGTGTCGATATGTCGCTCGACGTGCATGGAGACGAAGCTTTACCTTATGTTTTTGTTTCAGGTACAGAAGGTGTGCCTTCGTACAATGCTCATATTAAGCAACTTGAAGATGCTTTTAAAACAGCATGGATTCAAGTAAGTCCTAATTTTCAAGACACGCATCATTATCCGCTCAACGCTCCCGGAACCGGAAATTTAGCCATAGCTTGCAAACAAATTGGTGAACGCTTCAAGTGCCTTTCGTACACCATCGAAATGCCCTTTAAAGACAATGCCAATTTACCAGACGAATTGTACGGCTGGTCAGACGAACGGTCAGTTTTATTAGGAAAATCGGTATTAAATCCAATTTTGGCAGTTGTGGATAATTTACGTTAATACTTTTTTAAAAAAATTGAAAATTTGTGAATTTGAAAATTCAAAAGTTTTCAATTTTTATCGTACTATTTTTTACCATAAAATTTAATTTTTATATAAAAAAAATGAAAAATACAACTCTATTTTTTTTACTTACAAGCTTATTTTTTTCGTGCCAAACGAAAACAAATGTAATTGATACAGAGAAAGTTAATCCAAAAGAAGAAATTATTTCTACCAACGAGTACATGGTTTTGGCAACCAACTGGTATCAACAAGCCGCCGAAATGCGTGCAATTTATTATCAAACGTATTTTTTTGCAAAAGAACGTTTGATTTTAAACAAAAAAGCACTAAAAAGTACAAAAAAACCGGCAGTTGTACTCGATATTGACGAAACTATTCTCAATAACAGCCCCTCGCAAGCCAAAGCCATTGTTACGGGCAAATCTTTTAGCAAAGAAACATGGAAAGTATGGACAGATTTGGCTATTGCAGAAGCTTTACCCGGCGCGGTCGATTTCACTAATTTTGCTAAAAATCAAGGAGTTGAAGTTTTTTACATCTCCAATCGCGACACTTCTGAGTTGCAATCTACGGTGAAAAATTTACAAGAAAAAGGTTTTCCAAATGCAAAAGCGGAATACATACTTTTGCGCACTTCCACTTCCGATAAAACGCCCAGACGTGAGCAAGTGTCTCAAAATTACGAGATTATACTTTTTGTAGGCGACAATTTAACCGATTTTTCCGAAATGTACGCCAAGCGTTCGGACGACATGGCTTTTGGTTTGGTAGATGAAAATAAAGCCGATTTTGGAACAAAATTTATTGTTTTACCCAACCCTATGTATGGCGAATGGGAAAAAGCTATGTACAAAAATTCTTACAAATGGTCTGAAAATCAGAAAGATTCATTGCGAAAAAGCAATTTGAAAATTGGCTACTAAACAAACAAAGCCAAATAAAAAAATGAAATTCTAATTATACTTTTAATATCTTATAAACTATTAAAAATAAGGTATTTAAGTTTTATATGTAGCATTCTTTTGCTTTAAATTAAATTAAAATAAAACGAACTCCGAAAAAAAAAGTAAACAGATAAACAAAAGATGCTTATTTTTTTTATTTTTGCAAAAAAAATTTAAAAAGTTTTTTATAAAAAATCAGGTAAAATTAGTCTATGAAATTATCCGTTATTGTAAGTACATACAATAGAGAAAAATATCTACCAAATGCTCTCGAAAGTCTTGCTAATCAGACTTTTGAACCAAAAAAATTTGAAATAATTTTAATAAACAATAACAGTAGCGATAGTACAGAATCAATTTGTAATTCCTTTGCTGAAAAGTATCCGAATTTGAATTTCAGATACATCATTGAATACAATCAAGGTCTTTCCTACGCACGAAACAGAGGAATTGATGAGTCAAAAGGCGATATTTTAGTATTTATAGACGATGATGCCTTTGCTTTCAACAATTATTTGCATGAAATCGACCGCTTTTTTGTAGAAAACAAGCAAATAATAGCCGGAGGTGGTCGAATTTACCCAAAATGGGAATATAAACAGCCCATTTGGATGTCCAAATACCTTTTACCCTTGGTTTCAGTCATCGATTTGGGAGATGAAGTTAAATTATTTAAAAATAGAAATTTCCCCATTGGGGCAAATATGGCTTTTCGCCGAAAGGCATTTGAAAAATACGGAAAATTTAATGTAAACCTTGGGCGAATAGGCTCAGGAATGCAAGGGGGCGAAGAAAAAGATATTTTTTACAGATTACAAAAAGCTGGCGAACAAATAGCCTATATTCCGAATGCAAAAGTGCATCATTTAGTGCCTCAAAAGCGATTAAGTTTCGACTTTATCAAAAAACAAGCCATCGAAATAGGTAAAAGTGAAAAAATCAGAGCAAAAAGTATCAGTTTTTTTGAAATTTTTACGAGTTTTTTACGTGAATTGTTCAAATGGGGAGCAAGTTTAATCATTTACTTGTATTTTTTCTATACATTTAAAATAGAAAAAGCAAAAATGATAATCCGTTTTCGAATTTGGGTATCAAAAGGACTTTTTTTTACAAAAATTTAGTTTTAAAATATGAATTTTATACTTTTCATACAAACTTTTCTTGACAATCTTGGAAAAACAATTGCGACTTTAGCACGTCTAATTCTTTTGTCGAAATGGAATGTAAAAATAAAAAAAACAAAGCAAACCAAAGAAATTGTTATTTTAGGCAACGGACCTTCGCTTAAAGAAATGATTACAAAACAGATTGATTTTCTGAAAGATAAGGAATTAATCTGTGTAAATCATTTTCCCACAACCGAATTTTATACTCAACTAAAGCCGCGTTTCTACATGACATCAGCACCCGATTTATGGCTCGATAACATTGATAATCAATTTGTTGAAGCAAGTAATCGTCTTTTTACAGCTATGACTGAAAAAACAAACTGGCATATTGATTTTTTTATTCCGTTTGAATCTCAAAAATATAAACGCTGGCAAAATATTTTACATGAAAATAAAAAAATTCACATTTTTTTTTACAACAACACGCCCATTGAAACATGGAAAGTTTTAAGGCATTTCTTATTTCGAAAAAATTTTGGAATGACTCGCCCACACAATATTATGGTGCCTTCCATATTTAATGCAATGAATTTAGGTTATAAAAAAATATATCTTTTTGGCGCAGAACATTCGTGGTTAAAAGATATTTCTGTAAATGAAAACAATCAAGCCCTTATCAATCAGAAACATTTCTATGACGAACAAACATCGAAACCTCAAACACTCGACAAAAGAGGAGTAGGAGCAAGACGTTTGCATGAGATTTTACATAAATTTATGCTGGCTTTCAAAGGCTATTTCGTTCTAAATGAGTATGCTAAATCACAAAATGTGCAAATTTTGAATGCCACACCCAATTCTTTTATAGACGCATTTGAACGAATAAAATTATAAAAAAATAGAACATGACGAAAGATTTTAAATACAAAAAACCAAAAGTTGTAGCCGAAATAGGCTGCAATCACAAAGGAGAAATGGAAATAGCTAAGGAATTAATCGACATTGCAAAATTTTGCGGTGCAGATTATGCAAAGTTCCAAAAACGAAATGCACGCGAACTGCTCACCAAAGAGCAATACAACAGCCCTCACCCAAACCAAATGCACGCTTACGGAAAAACTTATGGTGAACATCGTGAGTTTTTGGAGTTTTCAGCATTGCAACATGCAGAACTCAAAGCGTATTGCGAAATGAAAGGCATCGGTTATGCTACCTCGGTTTGGGACGTTACTTCAGCACGCGAAATCATTGATTTAAAGCCAGATTACATCAAAATTCCATCGGCTTGCAACAATCATTTTGAACTGCTAAAAGTACTTCGCGACAATTACAAAGGCTCAGTTCATGTCTCTTTCGGCATGACAACTCACACAGAAGAAGAATCAATTGTTCGTTTTTTTGAAGAAAATAATTCGGCAAAAGACCGTTTAGTTATCTATTCATGTACATCGGGTTATCCGGTAGCATTTGAAGATATTAATCTATTAGAAATAAAGAGATTATACGAAATTTATGGTGAACGAGTAGCAGAAATAGCTTTTTCTGGTCATCATCTTGGAATAGCTATTGACAATGTTGCCTACACTTTAGGTGCGCGATGGGTGGAACGCCATTTTACGAAAGACCGCACTTGGAAAGGAACAGACCACGCAGCTTCGCTCGAACCCGAAGGAATGCGAAAATTAGTGAGAGATTTGAATGCTTCATATAAATCATTGAATTACAAAGAGGAAGAAATTCTTGATGTAGAAAAAGTTCAAAGAGAAAAATTAAAATTTAGAAAATAATTTATTATAAAATTTTATAACCATTGAAAAAAATAGCTTTCATTCCGGTTCGTTGCGGAAGTAAATCCATCTCACTAAAAAATATTAAACTTTTTTGTGGCAAACCATTGGTTTACTGGAATTTAAAAGCATTGCAAGATTCAATAATTGATGAAATTATTGTAGCAACAGACTGTGAAAAAATAGTAAATACAGTTTTAAGTTTTAACTTTGACAAAGTTAAAATATACAATAGAAGTGTAGAAAATGCAAGCGACACAGCTTCAACTGAGGCTGTGATGCTTGAATATTTGGAAAAAACCGATTATTTTGATGATGATTTATTCATTTTAGCCCAAGCTACATCACCTTTTACTCAAACGGAGCATTTTAATGAAGCAATAATGCAATTTTTGCAAAAAAAATACGATTCCATGCTTACTTGTGTACGTATAAAACGCTTTTTTTGGAATGAAAATGGAAATTCTAAGAATTACGATTACCAAAATAGACCCCGAAGGCAGGAATTTTCAGGTGAATTAATGGAAAATGGAGCTTTTTACATAAATTCAATAAAAAATATAAAAAAATATAAGAATCGTCTTTCAGGCAAAATTGGAATTTATGAAATGCCCGAATATACCTCGCTTGAAATAGACGAGCCTCACGATTGGGTAATAGCAGAAAATTTAATGAAACATTATATTTTATCCAATGAAAACCCCAAAAAAGCGGAAATAAAATTGTTTTTAACCGATGTTGATGGCACTTTGACCGATGCCGGTATGTATTATTCCGAAAATGGCGATGAATTGAAGAAATTCTCTACTTATGACGGCATGGGATTGAATTTATTGAGCAAAAAAGGCATCAAAACCGGAATTATTACAGCCGAAACTCGTGAATTGAATCGTAGAAGAGCTGAAAAACTGAAACTCGACTACTATTTTTATGGTGAAAGCTCAAAATTAGAAACAGTTACAAAACTTTGTAATAAACTCCAGATTTCTTTAAAAAATGTTGCTTACATAGGTGATGATATTAATGATTTAGAACTACTTAGCCTTGTTGGATTTGCTGCTTGTCCGGCAAATGCAATGCAAAAAATTAAAAATATCCCCAATATTTTAATTTTAAATAAAAAAGGAGGCGAAGGAGCTGTACGTGAATTTGCTGATATGATTTTGGAATAAATTGCTATAAAAAAAAAGGTATTTAGCAAGTGCTTAATCCGAGTTTTTTTCATAAACAAAAATACTTCCTGAAGGAGTACGCTCATCAATAAATTGAAAAATAAGTTGGTATTCATTCTCTATTTTTTGTTTGATGTTTGGGTGTAAATTTAAGTTGAACCAATTGGGTTGCAATAAAATGTAATTTCCTCTATATTGCAAAAGTTTATTTAAAGTTTCTTGGTAAATATCTGTTTCTGTAAGCTTACTATTGTTTTCCACTCTTTGAAGTGGTAACGGATAAAAATATCGCAAATAGGATTTATTTAAAATAAAATAATTCGGTGTTCCATCGCTAAGAAATAAAATTTCTTCATTATGTGGTAAAATTTTATCAGCTAAAATGCTGTAATTCTTATATTTTGTGTGAAAAATCGAATTAAAATAATTTAGATTTGCATGTCTTAAATAAGGTAAATCCGGTATTTTATAATTTGGAATAAACCGAAATAGAAATGAAAAAAGAAATAAAATTAAAAGTATTTTATAATTTATATTTTTGGAAAAATAGAATAAAACAAATAAAAATACTGGTAAAAAAATTACATAGTGATATGGGAAAAATTTATTTTGAAAAACAATTACTACGATAGGTATTAATAACAAAAAACTTAAAAATATTATATTTACATATTCTTTTCTATTTTTAATTATATAAACCAATATTAAATACGCCAATAAAAGCAAAACCGGAATATGAAAAATAGCAATGGTATATATTTTTATCATTCCTAAAAAAGATAGGAAGGAAATTTGAAAAGATTTTTGAAAATAAGTAGCAGATATTAAATCATTTAACTCAAATTTTAAAATAGTAAAATAAAGTAAAATAATAATAAAGGACATTAAAATATATGATATGAAAAACCGAATTATTTTATTCAATTCTTCTTTTTTATATAGTAAAAAAAGCATAAATACTCCTAAAAAAGCAGCATAAAATATAGTAATTCCTTTTAAACCAATTAAAGGTAAAAGTAGTAAAGCTGAAAAATAATTATGCCATTTTTTATCAGACATCGAAAGTCCAAACATAATTACAAAAAGAGCAAAACTAAATTCTTCAGCTTGCAATGCTATAAAATGGCTGGAAGTAAAAATAGTAAAAACAAAAGTATAAAAAACATATAAATAATTAATTTTATGCTTATTAAGAAAATTATTAGACTGTTTTAAACCCCAAAAAACGGTAGGCAAAAGTATAAATAAATGTAAAATTTTTATGAAAATAGGAAAAAAAGTATAATTAATTATTTCAAAAAAAATAAAATAGGTTTTTGAATATAAATAGAGAATATGCTTATAAAAAAAACCACGAATATTCCATGTTTGATTTACATTTTCAAACCATTTTCCATAATAATCTGCTTGAAATGCAGCACCAAACGAAACTAATACATCATTTGTAAATGGTATAAAAATATACAAAAGCGAAAGTATTGCTAAAATAACTTTAACCTTTATATGGAATGAATAAATAACATCTGATTTTAACATTTTACTAAATACTTACTTTTTTATCTTGATTATAAATTTCTTCAATAATATAAAAGGGTCTTCGCTTCACTTCAAAATACAAACGCCCAATATACTCGCCTATTAAACCTAATATAATGAGAATCAATCCACCCAGAAAAAAAACTCCGACTGCCAGTGAAGCTAAACCGGGTGTATCGGAAGGAGAATAACCTAAAACTTTAAAATCAAAAATTCGGTGAATAATGAAAAACAAACCTACAAGAAATGACGGAAAAGCTATCAAAAAACCTAAATACGTAGCTAATTTCAAAGGAAAAGTAGAAAAATCAAGCAAGCCATCGATAGCTAATTTTAACAATTTGCTAAAAGTATATTTTACTTCGCCCGCAGCCCTTGAGTGTCTTTCATATTCAACACCTATTTGTTTAAAGCCCGCGTAAGCTCTCAATCCGCGCACAAAACGACTGTATTCAAGCATTTCATTATTTAATACATTTACCACTTTTCTGTCCATAACGCAAAAGTCGCCTGAATCTAAAGGAATATTAATATCACTTATAAAATTTAAAATACGGTAAAATATTTTATAAGCCATTTTTTTAAAAAAATGCTCTTTTCTTTTTTTACGGATAGCATAAACTACATGAAATCCTTCTCTCCATTTGTTTAAAAAAGTTGAAAGTTCTTCGGGTGGATCTTGCAAGTCGCCATCCATAATTATTACGGCATTTCCTTTGGCTTTTTTTATTCCTGCCGAAATGGCAGCTTGGTGACCAAAATTTCGCGAAAGCTTAATAATATGGACTGTTTTATCGCTATCCGCAATTTTTGTAAGCATTTCATAGGTTTCATCAAACGAACCGTCATCTACAAATAAAATTTCGTAACTTTCGTTCCAAGAGCTACTGGCATTTGTAAGTCGTGTATATAACTGATTTACATTCTCTTGCTCATTAAACAATGGAATAACAATTGAAATCATTTTTTAAAACCTATTTTAGCAGATAATGAATTAGAATTTTCGATAAAATCATTGATAATTTGCATAGTTTTGCAGGCTTCCGAAGCCACTTTAATCGAATTATTAACGCTTCTTTCGTCGGGATAAACATGGCTCATGTTGGCTATATACATGTTTTGAACGGTGGTTTGGCACATCGGAATTTTCTTTGAAAAATTAAAATCACAAACCGTAGCAGCGGTTTTTGTTTTAAAAACAAAAATATTTTTAACTGTTTTTTTATCGAAATTTGGATAAATTTTTGGTAAAAAATTAAGCATATATTCTTCAATTTCTTCATTTGACTTATCTGCAATATCTTCATTTAGAGCAAAATATCTCGAAAGATAAGCTATATGCGAACCATTGTAATTTGAGGGATTAATAAAATTTGTATGTTCAATAATTCCACCAAAAGGAAAATCTTTTTCTGAAATATTGAGCCAATAAACATCGCTCAGCTTTGAAGTAAGCTCCAAAACTACGCAAACTGCCCCGAAATATTCTATTTTATTAAGCTCAGCAGCTAAAACAGGTTGATTTTGTATTAAAAGTTTATTCAAAATAGTTCCGGGCAATGTGAATAAATATTTTTTACCAAAATACTTTTGCTTTTGTGTTTCAACAAATTCAATGGTACTATTTACCGAAAAATTTATTTTTTGAACAGCTTCGTTTGTATAAATTTCAACATTCATTTCTTTCAGTTTTTCAAATAAAGCATCGGTCAAAACTTGCATACTTCCGTCTAAATACCCTAAACGCTCGTCGCCGTTTTTCCGAGAATTCATTCGTTGTCGCATTCTTCCTACAAACCAAGAAAGCGGAACTTTGGAAGCATAAATACCAAATTTTATATTCATCAATGGAAGCCAAAGAGCTTGTGTAGTGCTTTTTCCAGCCCATTTTTCGAGCCATTTGAGAGCTGAAATATTTTCAAAACGTTCCCATTTAGCAAATTTTCCCATAAAAAGTGTAGAAAAAACGAATAAAATTTTATCAAAAAAACAAATTGGTGTAAATTTTAATAAATCAAAAATAGAATCAAATGGGAAAATTTTATTTTTACTAAAAACGCCCATTTTTGTTTTTTTGAAAATTACTTTTTGACGCAATCCCAATTCATCAATGAGCCAATTCAATTCTTTATCATGAGTAAAAAAATGATGGTAATAATATTCCAACTTATTTCCGCCAATTTCAAAAGTATTTAAAAGCCCTCCAACTTGTTTATCAGCTTCTAAAACAATTACTTTATTACCATTTTTTGCAGCAATATAAGCTGCCGATAAGCCAGTTAAACCGCCCCCAACTATAACTAAATCAGCTTGTTTCAGCATTTTAAGAATTTAGTAAACTAAAAAAATAAGAAAAATTTTGAAAAATATAATTTTAAAATAAAAAAGTTTTGCAAAAATAAACTATTTCGAATAAAAAAAAAATTTTATTCAAGTAAATATAATTTTTATATTTGCAAAAAAAAAATATTCTTTTTTAAAGAATACATTATATTTTTTTATGATAAAAACAATAAAAAAAGAGCTTTTAGCCCATAAAAACGCATTAGAAAATCTGATATTAAACAATTTATCAGACATAGAATTAGCAAGCAAAGCAGCCGTTGAAACATTAAAAAATGGTAATAAAATATTACTTTTTGGCAATGGAGGCAGTGCAGCCGATGCGCAGCATATTGCAGCCGAACTTTCAGGTCGTTTTGTAAATGAGCGTATTGCTCTTCCCGGAATTGCCTTAACCACAGATACTTCTGCTCTTACAGCAATTGCTAATGATTATGGTTATGATATGGTTTTTGCTCGACAAGTTCAAGCTTTGGCACAAAAAGGCGATTTATTAATTGGAATTTCTACCAGTGGAAATAGTACTAATGTTTTGAAAGCCTTTGAAGTAGGAAAAATAATAGGCTGTAATACACTCGCTCTAACGGGTCGCGATGGTGGAAAAATGAAGCAAATAGCAGATATTAAAGTAATTATAAATGATTCTGTAACAGCACGTATTCAAGAAATGCACATTTTAATAGGTCATATTTTGTGCCAAGCTGTAGATGATGCTTTTGTAAATAATGATAATAAATTATAATTATTTTTATGAACCAAAAATGCGTTGTTTGCCATAGCGAAAAAATCGCGCCATTCAAACAAATATCTCGTGAAAACATTGAAATAGAACTATTTGAATGCAAAGATTGCGGTCATGTTCATCAAAACATTCACACTTTTGAAGATATTTATACTTCGGGCGAATTTTCAAAAATTGCTCGAAATAACAGTTATCTGCCTGATAAAGATAAAATTAACAAATTAGATAAAAAAGCGTTTGAACGTTTTGAATTTTATAAAAGTTTTCTCAAAAACAATGATAATTTTTTAGAAATTGGAAGTTCCATTGGAAGTTTTATCTATTTATTAAAAATGTTTGGCAAAAAAGCCGAAGGTTTAGAACCCGACCCAAACTATGCTGCATTCTCTATGCAACAATATGGTTTTGAACAATTTAGCTCTACTTTAGAAAATTTTGATTCATCTAAAAAATTTCATTCTGCTTTATCATTTCATGTAATTGAACACGTAAAAAATCCACTTATTTTTGTGGAAAAACTTTCAAAAATACTTGAAATTGGAGCAGAAATATTATTTGAATGTCCCTCGTATGAAATTCACAATTTTGGAAATATTCAAAAAACGATTTGGAAACCTCACATTCATTATTTTACAGCTTCAAGTCTTTATACATTGTTCTCCAATTTTTTTAAAGTAACTGAAATTCAATACAATGGAGAATCAATTTATATAAAAGCAACTCATGTAGAAAAATCGACCTACTTGCCATATATTTTCGATAATTATAAAAAAATATCATCTAAAATTTTTAAATACACCGAAAAATTACCTGAGATTACCAAAAAGATTCCGGTAAAGCAATTTCTCCTTCAATCGCTTTTTCAAAAACATAAATTTATACAAATCTTTGAAAAAGGAGTGCGCTACTCGGCTTATAAAATAGATGAATATCATTTTTTAATGAAAGAAAAAGGTCTGAAATTAAAAAAATCGAAAAAAGGATTTCACATCACAAATTTTAAAGGTTGGGGAAATAATGCCGGAGATATTGTTCTATCTAAATGTGTTAGAGATATTTTACGAAAAAAATTACCCTTACAATTTAATATAAAAGCCGTTTCAGAAAAAGTAGATAAACAAACCATTGAACAAATCAATTTATCTGATTTTTTAGTAATTGGCGGCGGCGGCTTGCTGCTACCCGATACCAATCCAAACACAGTTTCTGGTTGGCAATGGGCTATAAACCAAGAACTTTTGAATGAAATTAAAGTACCAATAATTGTTTATGCTATTGGCTACAACTATTTTCGAGGACAAGAACCGAATGAATTTTTCGTGCAAAACTTAAATTTATTGCTTGAAAAATCCGATTTTTTTAGCTTACGAAATTTTGGAAGTATTGAAAAAGTAAATGAATTGACCAACAAGCGTTTTCAAGATAAAATTGTTTATCAACCCTGCCCTACCACACTAATTAGAAAATTTGCTAAAAATATTCCGGCAAAAATAAGAACTAAAAATATTGCAGTTAATATAGCATTTGACCGACCGCTTCTACGTTTTGGAAAAGATTATGAAACAATTTTAACGTCTATTGCAAAGGCTATCAAAGACTTAGAAGTGAAAGGTTACCGGATTTACAATTATACGCACATTACAGCCGACCGCAAGTTTGAGTTGCTTTTAGACCGTTTCAATGTAAATTATCGAACCGTAGAATTGCAATATTTATTTCCGCAAGAAATCTATAACTTATACAATACCATGGAGTTAGTAATTGGAATGAGGGGTCATGCCCAAATGATTCCTTACGGCTTAAATACAAAAATATTGACTCTTGGCACTCACGATAAAATGCGTTGGTTTATGCAAGATGTTGATTTAATGGATTGTTACATAGAATTGCACGAAGAACATTCAAATTTGCGCGAAACTATTTATTCCAAAGCTATTGATATTCTTGAAAAAAATTCTACCTTTGTTGAGCAAAAATTAATCGCTTCACAAGAAGAATTATATAAAGTAAGCAAGCAAAATTTAGATAAAATATTTCATCTTATAAAATAAAAAAAATGAATTTTAATTTACTAAAGCCATATTTGTTGGCTATTTTAGCCTTTTTAATTATAGCAAGTATTTATTTTATCCCAGTATTTCAGGGCAAAAGCTTACGTTCGCACGATACGCTTACTTGGAAAGGCATGGCAAAGGAAGTAAACGACTACCGCGAAGAAAGCGGTGAAGAGGCACTTTGGACAAATTCTATGTTTGGAGGAATGCCGGCTTATTTAATTTCTGTTCAGTATAAAGCCAACTTAGTAAAATACATTCCAACCGTTTTGCATATCAATCACGAAAATCCGCAAATGATTGTATTTATGTACTTTATAGGTTTTTACATTTTACTTTTGGCATTCGGAGTAAATCCATGGTTGGCATTAGTGGGAGGTTTGGCTTATGGATTTTCGTCATATTTTATTATCATACTCGATGCCGGGCACATTACTAAAGCCATCGCTTTGGGCTATATGCCGGCTGTTATTGCAGGTGCATATTTGGCTTTTTCGCGTCAAAAAATTTTATTGGGTGCAGGAGTTTTTGCTTTGTTTCTTGCCTTGCAATTACTCACCAATCACTTTCAAATTGTATTTTATACATTCATAATGCTCTTATTTTATGGCATTTATCTAACCATAAACTACACTTTAGAAGAATATAAAAACCAAACAAAAATAAACAAAAGTTTTTTGGTAATTTTTTCGATACTTTCCATGCGTTTAAAACTTTTAGCGCGTCCATTTTTGACATTATTAATAGGAGCAATTTTGGCTTTAGGTGCAAATTTTACAGCCATTTATTTAACCTATGAATATGGAAAAGATTCGATGCGTGGAAAATCGGAATTAACCATTAACGACCAAAAAAACGAAACTTCGGGTTTAGATAAACAATACGCAACGGCTTGGAGTTATGGCAAAGTAGAAACATTCAATTTATTTATACCCAATCTTTTAGGAGGAAGTTCGGTAGGAGAATTAGATACCGATTCGGAAATTTATAAAATTTTAGAACAAAACGGAGTACAAGGTGCTAAAAATTTAATAAAACAATTGCCACTTTACTGGGGAACTCAATCCTCAACATCTGGTCCGGTTTACATTGGAGCTATTATCGTTTTTCTTTTTGTATTCGGAATGTTTTTTGTAAAAAATTCAATCAAATGGTGGATTTTTTCTATCAGTCTGTTTTCCATTGTTTTATCGTGGGGACAAAACATTATGCCCTTAACAGAATTTTTCTTAGACCATGTGCCAATGTGGAATAAATTTCGCGTACCTTCCATGATTTTGGTAATAGCACAAATGGCTTTTCCGTTATTAGCTTTACTTGCTTTGAATCAAATACTTACAAATGATTTTGACACGAAGAAATTACAAAAAAGTTTATACTATTCGGTTGGTATAACTGGCGGTTTGGCACTAATTTTTATCGTATTTTCAGGAAGTTTATTCAATTTTGTGAGCATGCGCGATGCCGACTTGGCGCAAAGTGGTTGGAACGATTTACTTATTGACGCTTTACGTGCCGATAGAAAAAGTCTTTTGGTAAATGATGCCATTCGTTCGCTCGTTTTAGTTTTAGTTTCGGCAAGCCTAATTTGGCTTTTTTCAGCTAAAAAATTAAGCCAAGAATTGTTTATTTTGCTCTTTGGCATATTCATTTTAGCCGATTTGTGGCAAATTGACAAACGCTTTGTAAACAACGATAAATTTGTAAGCCAAGGCAAAAACGACGATGCTTGGCAACGAACCACAGCCGATTCAGAAATTTTGAAAGATAACAACCCCAATTTCAGAGTGTTAAACTTAGCCATTGACCCATTCAACGATGCCAGTACTTCTTATTATCACAAATCCATAGGCGGTTATCATGGAGCTAAAATGAAACGCTACCAAGAACTAATTGAATATCAAATAATTGGAGAAATACAAAACATATACAAAGTTTTCAACTCCTCTCCCACTCTACCCAAATTAGACAGCGTTTTAAAAGCTCAAAATGTGTTAAACATGCTGAATATGAAATATTTAATTTATAACTCAGAAACAGCACCTTTAAAAAATTCCAGTCCAAACGGAAACGCTTGGTTTGTAGAAAATTACACTTTGGTAGAAAATGCCGACAAAGAACTTACCGGTCTTTCAAAAATAGACACACGCAAAACAGCATTAATAGACAAACGTTTTGAAAATCAACTCAATGGCTTTACTCCCAAAATAGATTCTACTGCAAAAATACAATTGACCGATTACAAACCCAACCATTTGAAATACAAATCGATAGCTAAAGAAAAACAATTGGCTATTTTTTCCGAAATTTACTACAACAAAGGCTGGAATGCCCTTGTAAACGGAAAACCGGCTGAATATTTCAGAGCAAATTACGTGCTTCGCGCCATGATTTTGCCGGAAGGCGAAAATGAAATCGAATTTGTTTTCAAACCTAAAATGTATGCCGTAGGCAGCATCATTTCTTTGATCAGTTCAACTTTACTATTTTTAATTTTAGCGTGGGCTTTTTATCGAAATTTAAAAAAATAAAATAGCAAATAAAAGCTATTTTTAATTTATTTCATAAAGAATTATTCTTAAAAATCAAGGAAATTGCTTATTACATTTGTTTTAAAACAATATTATAATAAAATATATTTTTTTGTAAAAAACTATAAATAAAAGACTTGTTCTTTTTTTAAAAAAATAAAAAAACATAAATCTAAAATAAATTTGCATTTATGTAAAAAATTACTTTTTTTAGCTGTACTAAACCAATTTTATTATGAATAAAAAAGAACACAACGAGGGAATAAGCTTTAGAAATAAAATTTCTACGGTAGATACAGAAGGAAAAAGAGTATGGGTTTTAGCAAAAAAACCCAAAGGGAAGTTTTATAATTGGCGACAATTGGTCGGTTACTTTTTACTGGCTTTTTTATTTGTAGTGCCATTTATCAAAGTCAATGGCGAGCCATTGCTGCTTTTCAATATTTTAGAACGTAAATTCGTTATCTTCGGAGCTATTTTCTGGCCTCAAGACTCTTACCTATTTGCATTAATGATGTTATCGTTTATGGTATTCATCGTCTTGTTTACCGTGGTCTTCGGACGAATTTGGTGCGGGTGGGCTTGTCCTCAAACCGTTTTTATGGAGCTGGTTTTCAGACGAATAGAATGGCTTATAGAAGGTAACCCAACAAAACAACGCCAAAAAGCTGCCAAAGGCTGGACAATAGATAAAATTTTGCGTAGAGCTTTAAAATTAGGTATATTTTGGCTGGTTTCTTTTTTAGTAGCCAATTTTCTTTTGGCATTTATTATAGGAATAGATGAAGTAATAAAAATAGCGAAAGAGCCAATAAGTGAGCATTTTACCGGTTTTGTAGTTATATTAATATTCACAACATTTTTCTTCTGGCTTTTCGCATGGTTTCGCGAACAGGCGTGTGTGGTTATGTGTCCGTATGGTCGCATACAAGGCGTATTGCTCGATGCCAAAAGTATGACCGTAGCCTACGATTATTTGCGCGGTGAACCCCGAAAAGGCTCGACCGAAAAAGACGAAAAAGAAGGCGATTGCACCAATTGCAAGCAATGTATAGCTGTATGCCCCACAAACATTGACATACGCAACGGAACACAATTGGAATGTGTAAATTGCACCGCTTGCATAGATGCGTGCGATGCCACTATGGACAAAATCGGAAAACCGCATGGATTAATTCGTTACGCTTCGGAAGAAAACATTTCAAAAGGCGAAAAATTCAAATTTAATACACGAATTAAAGCTTATTCGGCAGTTTTGCTTGCGCTTTTTACCTTTTTCATAGTACTTTTGGTAACGCGCGGCAGTATAGAGGCTACCATTTTGCGCACGCCCAATACACTTTTCCAAAAACAACCCGATGGCACCATTAGCAATTTGTACAATATTAAAGTGGTAAACAAAACCCGCAACGATATTCCGCTAAAACTTAAATTGAAGTCGCCCAAAGGTGAAATTCAAATGGCTGCCGGAGAATTAATGGTAAAAGCAAAAGAAACCACGGAAAGTGTCTTTTTTGTAAAATTAGACCCGAAAATTGTAAACTCAGATTACATTGAAATAACTTTTGGGGTACTTGATGGAGAAGGTGTTGAAATTCAAGAAATTGAAACAACTTTTGTAGGAGAAGGTAAATAACAAAAAAAAACTATTTTTATATGAAATTAAATTGGGGATTTGGAATTTTAATAACAATAATTGTTTTTGTAAGTGGCATTCTAACAATGGTTTATCTTAGTTTTCAAGAAAAAATAAATTTGGTAACCAAAGATTATTATCCCAAAGAAATAGCCTACGAAGACCATATTCAGCGCATAAAAAATACAAACAAGCTAACTGAAAAGCCGGCTATAGTGCTGAATACAAATAACTTGGAAATTAAATTTCCTTCTAATTTGCAAAAGGAAAATATACAAGGAACGATTTTAATTTATCGCCCTTCCGATTATGAATTGGACAAAAATTTTGTTCTAAAATTAGACGATTCGCTTACGCAAAAATTGCCATTAAAAGATTTGCAACGCGGAAAATATTTTGTTCAAATAGAATGGGAAATTTCTGAAAAAAAATATTTTAGTGAAAAAGAAATTTTTATAGAATAAAAAAATGGAAATTTTATCGGCATTAGTTTTAGGAATTTTTACCAGTTTTCACTGCGCCGGAATGTGTGGACCTATAGCATTAGCATTGCCTTTAAAAACAGACAATTGGTTTACACGAATTTTTGGCGCAAGCCTCTATAACATAGGTCGTTCGATAACTTATGCCATAATGGGCTTGCTTTTTGGCTTAATAGGTCAAGGTCTGGTAATGAGCGGTTTCCAACGTTGGGTGGGAATTGTAATGGGCGCAATCATGGTTTTGTCGGCATTTTTTCCGGCATTATTTAAAACGACTTTCAATTTTGACAAAAAAATGTTTTCTTTTGTAGGAAAACTAAAATCGTCACTGGGTCTTTTGTTCCAAAAACGCTCCTACTCTTCGCTCTTTTCCATTGGTTTGCTCAATGGGCTTCTGCCTTGCGGTCCGGTGTATGTGGCTTTAGCCGGCTCAATTGCCACCGGAAGTGCCATAAATGGAGCTTTATTTATGTTCCTTTTTGGAATTGCGACTATTCCAATGTTGCTAATTATTTCATTATTAGGAAGTTTAATCAGCATCAATTTGCGAAGAAAAATTACACAATACATTCCGATAGCGGTATTTTTTATAGGTGTTTTATTTATTTTGAGAGGACTTTCGCTGGGAATACCTTTTTTAAGTCCGCTCGAAAAAAAATTGAAACTCCCTGAAAATAAGCCGAAAACAGAAATGGAAATGCATCATTCATCGCCCTGTTGCAAATAATTTTTTTTATATAACCCTTAATTATTATTTAGAAATGAAAAAAAATATTTTACTTATTTTAATGGCATTTGCCTTTTCATTGGCATTCATATCTTGCGGTTCGTCAGAAAATGCAGAAGAAAGCAATGCTGATTCGTTAAATCAAACCGAAGAAATGGCTGCAAAGCCCGATTTTACTAAAGGCATGGAGGTTTATAAAGCGCATTGCCAAGTTTGCCATCAAGCCGAAGGTGCAGGTTTAGCCGGAGCTTTCCCAGCTTTAAAAGGCTTAGCAGCAAAAAATATTGCTAAAGAAACCATTTTAGATAATATTAAAAATGGTAAAAAAAGTGAAAATTATCCAGCTCCAATGGTTCCGGTTGCTATTTCTGACGAAGAAGCCGCTGCGGTAGCTGATTATATTCTTAGCTTAAAATAATTTTTATTCGTTACCTAAAATCGGCAAATCTTTCGATAATTAACTAAGATTTGTTGCATCAATTTGCAAAATACGTAAAAATAAATATTCAATAAACTACTGGTTTACAAATTGATACAATGATTTGCGGGTTTTAGTTTTATTTTATAAAAAAAAGTTTATTCAAAATATTTTTGAATAAACTTTTTTTTTTGTTAAAAAATTTCTTTTTCAAAAAAAAAAAACCTGTTTATCGCAAACAGGTTTTCTAAAAATAGAAATATTAAAATAGTAGTTTTGACGTTTTTATATCGTAAAATTTTATTGTTTTCAGATAACGGAATATGCCGGAATAAATTCGGTTTCGGGTTGAGTACGATAACGTTCTTTTTGCGTAATCACCTCAGTAGTAATAGCTTTGAACTTATATCCCAGAGCAGTAAAATGCTCTAAAACTTTAGGCAAAGCGAACAGCATATTTTTTTTTGCTTTAATAGAATCGTGAAACACAATGACAGAGCCTTTTCGGGTGTATTTGAGAACATTTTGGAGGCATTGCTGAGGAGAAATTCGCGTATCGTAGTCGCCGCTCAAAACGTCCCACATAATGATATTGTATTTTTTACTCAAAGTAGCTCTTTGTGTGGTAGAAATTTTGCCGTAAGGCGCTCTAAACAAAGAAGAATGAATGAGTGCATCGGCTCTTTCAACGTTTCTAAAGTAAACAAAATTGGGTGTTGCCCAACCTTTTAAATGGTTAAACGTGTGATTTCCAACCGAATGACGCTTATTTTTTATTTCCATAAATAAGTCGGGATTCTTTTCAACATTTTCACCAACGCAAAAGAAAGTAGCTTTTGCATTGTATTGGTCTAAAATTTCCAAAATTTTTGGTGTAGTTTCGGGTATCGGTCCGTCATCAAATGTCAAATAAATGGTTTTATCTGTTGATGGAATTCGCCACGTTAAATTAAACAAAAATTTTGTAATGATTGCCGGTGGACGTACTATAAACATAAATGTATGAACTTAATTATTATGATTTTACAAAATAGTTACCAATTAAATATTTATTTGAAAATTATTTTTTTTTTAAAGATGCAATCATTGTAAAAAAAGTTGCGTAGGGAATGTAATTTTTTTAAAAAAAAATGGAAAAAATATTTTGATGCAAAAATAGAGTTTTTTTTTATTAAAAATAGTTAAGAAAAAGGTTTGAAATATAAAGAATTATTAAAAAAAATTGCTCGAAAAATTTATTTTTTATTTTATTGATAAATTGAGGAGTGTTTAATCAATTGGCAATGAAAAAGAAAATGCGGAATTGTTAATTTAATTTTTGCAAACAAACAGAATTGTTTTGATTAAGTGCTTTTTGTTTGCAAAAATCAATAATTTGGTAAAAATGGAGAGTTTCGGCTATTTTTTGAGTTTCGATAATGATTTTGAGTGCCATTTTGTTCTTTCCTTTTTTTTCAAAATATTCGAGCGAAACCAAATTGTATTTAATTTTCCAAAAAAGTCTGTTTCCTTCCAAAAATTTTCCGGCATCAATGGAATGAAGTAAATTAAAAGCCTCATTGAATTGATTTTGAGCAATGTATAAACGAGCTAAATAGATGTTTAAAAAACTTGTTAAGTATTTGTTTTTTGAGGTATTCCTGTTATTTTCTGAAAGAAAACGAGTAAAAAAAGCGTTCATCAAATCGAGTTGATTGTTACAATTTAGGGCTTCTATAAAAAGAAAATAGGTTAAATTTCGTTGGTATTTGTTTTCAAAATTTTCGATGGAATGGAAAAGGGAATAGAGTTTTGAAATGTTATAATCATCTGATTTATTATTAACTTCAAAATATAAAATATTATAACAAGCTAAGTAACAACATTCAAAAATTGTATGGTTTTTAGTTAAAATATTATTTTGTAAAATGGTTAAAATTTCATTGGCTTTGATGTAGTTTTTAGAAAAATAATTTTTCCAAAAAATAAAAAGGTTTGAAAAAAATAAATCGGTATTATTTGACTGTTTTAAAGAAAATTTTTCTAAAACATCTGAATAATAAATTACTAAATAATCGAAATCGATAAAATACCTGAAATACAAATCTTTAGCAAAGGCATCGTTCATATAAAAATCAATCAAACTATTGCGAAGGGATTCATTTTTGCGAAGTTCAATGCCAATTCGATGCAAAAGTTTTTGGGTAACCGACTCTTCCAAATTTTGTGGATTTCCTTTTATAAAATACTGGTTTACTATAGGATAAATATTTTTAAAAATTTCTACATTATTTTTTTTAGCCGCTATTTTTATTATCCAAACGAATAAACTTTTTTGGAGTTTTTCTATATCGGTATAAAAATTTAGAATTTTGAAAATCGTTTGCACCGAAAGTTGAAATTTTCGTAGCCAAGAATTGATAATTACAAATCGATAAATAATTGTGTTAGAGAAATTTACAAGTGTTTTGACTTCAAAATAATCGGTAACTGAAACATACTCGTTCAAAAAATCGGCTTGCACTAATTTATTATAAGCCATTTCTTCTTTTATCGAAAGATTTAATAAATTTTTATCAATATCTTGTTGTGATTTTCCGTAATGAGTTAAATCGAGTATTTTTTCAATAATGGAAAGTTTTTCTTTGGCTAAAAATCCACTAAAAATCTCCTCTTTCAAATAATAATTTAAAAGGTCAATTTCATCGGTAATGTTGGTGTTTTGGGAAACAACTGACAAATAGATGTTTAAAAAATACGGAATACTAATCAATTCTAAGAGTTTTGTATTTTCGAGTATATAGCTGTAGTTGAGCGACTTGTTGTTGGTTTGAATGATTTGAATGATTTCGTTGCGTGTTAAAAGCGGAATATTGGTTTTGAAATTACTCCGATTTTCAAAATCCAAATCAAACCACTTGCTTCTGATGTAATCGGACTGATTAAATTCGCGCTCAAATGTAGTCCAATCACTTGATTTGCAAGTTACTACAATTTTAATATTTAATTCAGAAAATTTACCGATTAAAATATCGTAAATGGTTTTAAGGATTTTTGGAAAAATTGTATCGTTTTTATAAATTTTACAAATTTTATCAAAAAATAATACAAACCGCTTATTTTTAAGCATTTGAGCAAATTCATTTTCCAACTGCGTTTTATTTAATTCGGGAAAAAAAGTTGCCAACAAATTGTAAATATCGTAGTTTTCATCATCGACAAAATTTACGGTAGAAAAATTGATAAAAAGAAATAAATCATTTGGAAAAATAGCCTCTTTTCCTACAAAAAAATGTTCGGCAAGGCTAATTAGAATTTCGCTTTTTCCAAAACCATCTTGTGCAATAAAACTGGTAATTTTTTTTTGACTTTCTAAAAATTTATACATTTTTTTTACGGCAAATTCGCGTTTTGAAATTCGCAAAAAGAAATAAGGTGTTTGTTTTTTTAAAAAATTAATATTTGCTTTTGAAATGTTATAAAATTTTTCTTTTATTTGGTGAAAATTGTTGAATTTAGAAATTATTTTGTGCTCAAAACAGAAAGATTCCCAATTTTCAAAACCAATTAAACGCGAAAGTGTATCTAAAGTGTAGCGCGAAGGGTTAAATTTTCGCTTGATAATGCCCCAAAAACGCTTCAAAGTGCTTGAACTAACGGTTTGTCCGGTTTTTTCAAGCACAATTTCCGATAAAATATCACAATTTTTGGCATACCTTACCTTAAAGCCAATAAAGTCTTCTACTTGAACTTTCAATCTACTAATATGGTCTATTTCTGTAGTATTCACATTTATAGCTTTTTTTTACTCTTAATTAATATGAATAATTTGTTCCATTTTCTCTTAAAACACTGAAATAAATATATTTACAAAATTTAAAGTTATTTCTAAAATCTTTTAAAATTGAATATAACTTTAATACAATAAAAAATACTCTATTTTCAAAAATTGTATTTTATAAGTAAAGAATTTTAAAGACTAAGAATTTATAAATATTAAAATAAAAACATGTTTTATCATTCGATAAACATTTTATTATTTTTGTTTTTAATTTTTATCAAAAATACAAAAAAATATATTATTTTAAAAATAAATTGCAAAAAAAATAACTAATTTACTTTAAAAATAATATTATAACTTTTCAATTGTTTTTTTACATTTTTTTTTTTATAAAATAATACTAAGTAAAAAATAAAAATTTAGATTAAAAAGAAGTGAACAAAATTTTATTTATTTCTAAAAAAATGTTAAATCAATCAAAATCAGATTTTTAAAATAAATTTTCATAAAAAAAATAATTGCATTTTATCAATTTTTATTTTTTGTAAAAAAAATATACATAGAATGAACAAAATGAACATTGATTTTTTATGCAAACGTTTGTAACTTTGTTTTCAAGAAAATCAATCATATTTTTAATAATTTTAGATTATGAAAACAAATGCTTCTTTTCAAGATTTGCAAGACAGAATTAATCAAATAGTAGGCGATTTTAATCAGCCTTTAATTGATTACAACAGTGTATCTCCTCAAGAAAATGAAAAAGATACAACGGCTTATGAAAAAAACGATAAAACAATTTACAATTACATAACCGATTGGGAATTATAGCTTTAGTTTTTTTTTACGTTCTTTTATCATTTTGTAACGCTCTATGGGTTGTCCCGTTCACTTATTAATTGAAAAAAGTTTAAGTGAAATTCTTTTGGTAAAAATTGTTTCTGTGTTTATGCAAAACAATTTATTTATAAATTCTTTACAGATATTATTTCTATTTTATTGATTTACACAAAGGTTTGAATTTTTTTATAAAAAAAGTAGAAATGGAAACGATGAAAATAATTATGTCGCGAATTTTGGATACTGATTACTCTCTCAAACGCAAACTTGTAAGTAGAAACAGTAAAAATTGTTATTTATCAACAAGTTTATCAACTTGCAACACCAGTAGAAAAGACGGATTGTTTGTATGCAAAGATAGCCAAAGGTCGCAGTCTTATCAGGTTTTGCTTTCGCACTTAGACGAAATTATAATTAATAATGGCTGTTTTTATGAACTTGGCTTTCATCAGTATCCAAATAGTTTTTATCCCAAAGGTCTGAAATATATTTTTCAGGTAAAGCAAGAGCCACATTTGACTTATATTTATGCAATGAGCAATGTGTTGCTTAAAAAAGAACTTATTTTGCAACCCGACAAAGCAGAACTGATTTGTAAATACACGCTTTTGGAAAGTTCCAATGAAATTGATTTGGTAATAAAACCATTTTTGGCTTTTAGAAATATTTTTTCGCTCAACAAAGCTTCGGCAAAAGATTTTAAAGTAGCGTTTTCCAACAATGGGTTAAGTGTTTCCGAATCAAAAGATTATCCGGAATTATTTTTTCATTTTTCAAAAAAAATTATTTTTACCGAAACTTCCGATTGGTATTATAATTTTGAATACTTAGAAGATAAGCTTACCTCAAGCGAATGTAAGGAGGATTTATTTATGCCCGGTCAAATGCTCGTTTCGCTCAAAGAAAATGAAACCTTCAGTATTTCAATAGGTTTAGAAAAATGGCAAGAAGTGCAAAAAAATATGTATTCATTTGAATATAAGGAAAATAAACAGTTTTATAGACAAAATGTGAATAGCTAAAAAGCTAAAAAAAGTTTTAAAAACTTTTTTTAATATAAAGCTATCTTTTTAAACAAATTCCTGTTTTTTTAAACACAATTAATGCGAATATGGTTTAGACTTTAAGTAAAAGTAAAAAGGTTTTGTTGTGAAACAAAACCTTTGTTTTTTTTATACACTGTAACCAAAACTTTTCAGAGCGCGGGGCTTGTCGCGCCATTCTTTGGTAACTTTTACAAACAATTGCAGAAAAACTTTTTTTCCTAAAAAAGCTTCAATGTCTTTACGCGACTGAGTACCAACAATTTTAAGTTTTTCGCCTTTGTGTCCGATGATAATTCCTTTTTGAGAATCGCGCACCACGTGTATAACCGCGCCAATGCGAATTAAGTCTTTTTCGTGAACAAATTCTTCGACTTCTATTTCAACCGAATACGGAATTTCTTTTTCGTAATTGGTTAAAATTTTCTCACGAATAATTTCTTGAACAAAAAAACGCTCGGTTTTATCGGTCAATTGGTCTTTTGGGAAATAAGCCTCACTTTCAGGAAGATAGTGAATTATCCGTTTGAAAAGAACATCGATATTGAATTTGTTGAGTGCCGAAGTAGGAATGATTTCGGCTTTTGGCAATTCCAAGGCATATTGTTCAACTATTTTTTCAAGGTCTTCTTGAGTAGATTGGTCAATTTTATTTACAACCAAAAGTACAGGAATAGACAAACTTTTAACCATTTCAAAAAAACTTTCATTTTTTTCTTTGTGGTCGTAAATATCGGTAACATAAATAAGTACATCGGCATCTTGCAAAGCCGAAAGAGCAAAATTCATCATCGATTCTTGCAATTTGTAATTGGGCTTCAGCACGCCGGGCGTGTCGGAATAAACAATTTGAAAATCCTCTCCACTCACTATTCCCATAATTCGATGGCGCGTAGTTTGCGATTTTGAGGTAATTATCGACAATTTTTCGCCTACCAAGGCGTTCATTAAAGTCGATTTTCCAACATTCGGATTTCCAACTATATTTACAAATCCAGCTTTGTGTGTCATTTTTTTTTTTTTTAGAAAATTGAGGTCGAAACCAAATTTATGCTTTCAAAAAATCGTTGATGGGATTGTAAGCATGATAAAAACCCGTAAGCATCACATTATTAACATCTTGCTCAGAATTTGCAACTCCGGTTTTAACCAAATTCAGCGCAATTTGACGCGAATTTTCGTTGTATTCTTTTGCCAAACGGGCTGCAAAAGTATTCATTGTATTCAACTCGGCAAAATATTTTTCTAAAAGTTCGTGTTTTTGTTTGCTAAAGTTGATTTCCTTCCACGGAGCAAACGTTTCGGGCAAATTTCCCAAAAGTGCATTCGATTTATCTAAAATTTCGGAAATCGGAATGTATTTTTTTTGCAATAAGCAATAAACAGAAATTATTTTTCCTTTTTCGTAAGTAAAAAAACCGGCTTTTTGCGAACCATCAGCAAACTGTCCGCCTTTAACGTTTTCTTGCATCAGCGCATCAAGCAAATCGGAATGCAAATCTTCGTTTTCAAAATAAGGCTGCATGACGTTTAAAATGAATTGAACTACATCAATCCCCACGTAATCAATAAGTTGAAAAATTCCCATGGGGCGAATTAAAAAATCGTGTGTAACTTTGTTTACACAAAAAATGGCTTGATGCAAAGGCATTTCTTTTGATAAAAATACGGCTTTTTTTATTGCAAAAAGAGCATCGCGCATGAAATGTCCGTTGCCAATAAAACCAGCAAAATCGTTGGATTCAATTACAATTTTTTTCATATTTTTAGCCAAATCGAGAGCAAATTGTTTGGCATCGGGCAGCGTATTGGGCGTAACAATGAGTTCGACTAATTTTTGAATTGCGGGCGGGTTGTAAAAATGAAAACCCAACACGCGACCATACAATTTGGCATCACTTTCCAACTCGTTGATAGGAATGGACGAGGTGTTGGTAAAATACAATGCGTTGTTTTTGTTACTCAATTCTATTTGCTTGAATATCCGCACTTTAAGGTCTTTGTTTTCACTAATTGCTTCAAAAATGAGAGTCGAATCATAAGCCGTTTCAAGGCGAGTAGTCGTGTGAACGGTTGCTAAAACCTGCAAAACATATTCATTAATAAAATCGTTATCGGTTTTAAAATCCGGCTTTTCTTTCCAATTTTCTTTTAAAAAATCGAGCTTTTTTTCGGCAGTTTTTTGCGCCATCGTGCGTATGTATGCGAGCAAATTGGCAAGTGCCTCATCGGAAGTATCGATGGCATTGAGCACAAAATTTCCGGCTTGAGCTTTTGTTTTTATTTTTAAATCTGTCATTTCCAGAGCATTGAGCAATAAAATGCCACTTCCCATTTTTCCGGCTGCTCCCAAAACCGAAACATGCTTTAGTCTTTCATTGTAAGTCATATAGTTTCAATTGTTTGATGGCTAAATTGTTTAATTGTTAAATGATGACTAATTTTATGTAATCACTTAGAAATTAAACCATTTTAACCAAAGAATTTAAAATTTTGGTTTTCTTTTTTCTAAAAAAGCATTCATTCCTTCTTTTCCTTCGGCATCGAAACACGAGCCGAACACTTCCGATTCGAGCTTTTGAGCTTGCGCAAAAGGCATTTCGTAGCCTTTTCGGGTGGTAAATTTAACTTTTTGAAGGGCATTTGGAGCTTTTTGAGCTAAAAGTTGAGCTATTTTAAGCGTTTCGGTCATTAAAACTTCGTGTGGGAAGACTTTTTGCACCAATTTTAGCCGCAAAGCCTCGTTTGCATCGATGGTTTCGGTGGTTGTGAGCAAGTAAAGTGCATCGGCTAAGCCAATAAGTCGGCTCAAACGCTGTGTGCCTGCAAAACCGGGGATAAGTCCCAAATTGACTTCGGGCTGCCCCATTTTCGCTTTTTCCGATGCAAATCGAAAATCGGCTGCCAATGCCAATTCTAAACCACCGCCCAAAGCAAAACCATTCAAGGCGGCAATTACCGGAATTTTTAAGTTTTCCAAACGCAAAAAAGTTTGTTGCCCGCGCTCGGAAAAATCAGCGGCTTCGTGTGTGTTTTTGTTTTTCATTTCGGCTATGTCGGCACCGGCTACAAAGGCTTTTCCTTCGCCGGTTATTATCAACACTTTCAAGTAATTAGCCTGTTCTATGTAATCCAATGCTTCATTTAACTCATCAAAAACCTGTGAATTTAAAGCATTTAAAGCCTGCGGGCGATTTATCGACAAAATAGCCACCGACTCTTCTTGCTTAAAAATGAGTGTATTAAATGTTTTCATTTTGTTTTTTGTAAAAAAATTTATTAAACTTATTGCAAATTAATTTTTCTATAATTTGCCGTTTTATTAAAATAAATGTTTCGTTTTTAACACAATACATGTTAGTTTCATTATTTTTCGTAATTTAACCGCCTACGTATTTCTTGAATTTCGTCTATTGAAAGTTCTGTAATTATTTGTATTACTTCGTTAGTTAATCCCTGAAATATACTTTTTTTCGCAATCTCATTTTTTTGTTGTTTTAATTCCAATTCCTTTTGTTTTTCGATTTGTTGCAATTGTATTTCTGCTTCTTGCAAATGTATTTCAGCCTCTTGTCGTTTTTGTTTCTCCCACTCTATTTCCCAAGCTATTGTTTCAGCTATGCTTGCATTGGAGCTTAACGTTTCGATGTATCTTTTATATTCTTCCAATTGCTCAGGCGTCATGGTGATGGTTTTGAGCTTTTCGCGGGCTTCTTCTAAACCTTTGGCTTTGAACTCATCTTTTATTTCGCTGTTTTTAAAAAAATAAATCCACTCGTCGATGGTATTTTTGGCTACATCGTCAAACTGGTTTACGCGAATTAAATAATGAAACGGAAAAATATCCGAAACCGTTTTTTTATTAAACAAGGCTTTTTGTTCGTCCGAAAGTTCAAATATATCGTGTTGATTTACACCTTCAAAGGTAGTTTGACCTTTGTAAAGATAATCTTTGCCTTGACCGAAATTAAAATAAACGATGCTAATAGTTATTATTTTTTTGACCATTCTGTATGGCGAACCTTCTTTCATGTATTCGGTTATTGCCTTTGAAGCTCCGAATAAAACTCTAAAAAGGTAATCTAATTCGCGGGTATTTTGAATTTCTACAATAATTATTTCGCCTTTGGTATTTTCTATCAGAATATCTACCCGATTACTTTTATCGTCTTGGGTTTCTTTGTTTCCTTCTTCCGATAAAAGTGATTTTATTTTTACATCTTCTTCAAATAATTCGGACAAGAAACCTTCCAAAATTCCAAAATTTGCCTTACTGCGAAGAATTTTCTTTGCTGCCCAATCAAAGCGAATATGTGATTTTGTTGTTAGCATTGTTTTATCTTTATTTACATTATTTCTTGTCATTCAATTGTTTACGTATTTCTTGAATTTCAAATTCTGTCAATTTTGTATATCGAATAATTTTAATATTTGTTTCACCATCTAAAATCATTTCCGTTGCTAAATTTTTCGCAATCTCATTTTTTTGTTGTTTTAATTCCAATTCCTTTTGTTTTTCGATTTGTTGCAATTGTATTTCTGCTTCTTGCAAATGTATTTCAGCCTCTTGTCGTTTTTGTTTCTCCCACTCTATTTCCCAAGCTATTGTTTCAGCTATGCTTGCATTGGAGCTTAACGTTTCGATGTATCTTTTATATTCTTCCAATTGCTCAGGCGTCATGGTGATGGTTTTGAGCTTTTCGCGGGCTTCTTCTAAACCTTTGGCTTTGAACTCATCTTTTATTTCGCTGTTTTTAAAAAAATAAATCCACTCGTCGATGGTATTTTTGGCTACATCGTCAAACTGGTTTACGCGAATTAAATAATGAAACGGAAAAATATCCGAAACCGTTTTTTTATTAAACAAGGCTTTTTGTTCGTCCGAAAGTTCAAATATATCGTGTTGATTTACACCTTCAAAGGTAGTTTGACCTTTGTAAAGATAATCTTTGCCTTGACCGAAATTAAAATAAACGATGCTAATAGTTATTATTTTTTTGACCATTCTGTATGGCGAACCTTCTTTCATGTATTCGGTTATTGCCTTTGAAGCTCCGAATAAAACTCTAAAAAGGTAATCTAATTCGCGGGTATTTTGAATTTCTACAATAATTATTTCGCCTTTGGTATTTTCTATCAGAATATCTACCCGATTACTTTTATCGTCTTGGGTTTCTTTGTTTCCTTCTTCCGATAAAAGTGATTTTATTTTTACATCTTCTTCAAATAATTCGGACAAGAAACCTTCCAAAATTCCAAAATTTGCCTTACTGCGAAGAATTTTCTTTGCTGCCCAATCAAAGCGAATATGTGATTTTGTTGTTAGCATTGTTTTATCATTAAATTTTATTCAGCAAATATACATATTTTTATTCAATTTTTCAAATTTATATCATTTGAAATTTACAGAAACAGTATAACGACAAAATAACAAAATACGCTTATTCTTTGAAAATAAGCGTATTGTATTTTTCTTTTGTAAAAAAAATTTATTTCTGAGAATTTGCCGTTTCAGGTTTTTTATCTTCTTTCTTTTCGCCAATGGAAAAAATAAGCTGGTCAACCAAGCGGAAAACAAATTCGATGCTGTAACCGGCTAAAAAGGCTACCAAAGCCGTTCCCATCGATTCGATAAAATTGATGTTTTGTCGCTCTATGTCGCCCCAAAACAGACCGATAGCCAAGCCTGCCAACGCGCCCAAGTGAATGCGCAAACCATATTTCAGATTCGAGGCTTTGGTGTAAGTGAAACTGCGGGTTTCAAAAGTAATGCTCCGCAAAACAAACACAAAACCGCCCAAAAGTCCATACAAAAGCGGTAAAATATAAAGCGTTAAGATTTGAATCAAACTTTTGGCTTCTTGAATAGCCATGATGTTTTTATCAATTGTAAATTGTTGGCTCAGAGCATCAAAATTCATGTCGGCATCGGCTTCGAGCATGGCGGGCTGAATGTCTTCTTCCATTTTTTTGGTTTCGTCGGTATATAAAAAATCCGCCATTCGCATCCATGTGAGCAAAAGCTCAATGCTGCTGTTCATTTCCTTGGTATTTTTTTCGATGCTGATTTCTAAATTGGTTTTTTCTAAAATCGCACTTCGGTTGTCGGTGTTGTTTTCGGTAATTAAAATGAGTTCCGTTAAACGCTCTTCTTCGTTTTTCATTAAAGCACTACTGTTTTCGATGCTTGTAAGCAACTGAGAACCAATGATTGCAAAAATTTGCAAAATAAGCAGAGTAATCATAAAAATCAAAGCCAAAACCGAATAACGCAAAACGGCTTTATGCACAATTGAAAATTTGTGCTTGCGCCTGAAAAGTTTTTGATACAAATTGGGCGTTTTTATTTTAGCCTCTTCCGAAGCCCGTATGCTGTCGATGCTAACCGGTTTAATTACTTGAGCTACCGACTTATAAGCTACCCAAAAGTTGGTTTCACCAGCTACAGTCCATTCTCCATTTTGCTCCATTTTTTTGGCTTCTACAATAAACCGAATGATGTCGGTCGGGAGGTCAATGCCGTTTTCGGAGGCAAAGGAAAGCAACATTTCGGCGTTTTCGAGGGCATCGGTTCGCGTAAAGCCAAATTGCTCTTTTTCTTTGAGTTCTTCTTCTTTTGGAAAAAGTACCGAATTTAGACCACCGGGCTTTAGAACGATTTTTTCGTCTTCGGGTAATAATTCGTTATCAGGATACTCTGTATTTTTCATGTTTTTCTATCTTTTTTTATCTTTTTTTTGAAAAAAGAAACGATTATAAAACCTTAATTTTAAACTGACTTTTTTCTTGAAACGTAACGTATCCATCGTCGGCATAAGCCGTAACGCGCACGATCCACCAACCCGATTGCAAATTTTGTCGTTTGGTTTTTAAAGAATAAAATTTTTCTTTGGTGGTTTGACCCAAATTGATTTCTTGTATAAAACTGTCGGTTAAATACAGTCCTCGGCTGCCGTAGCGATACCAATTGATTTCAAATTTTTGCAAAGTATTGCCTACTTTGGTTAAACTTTCGGTGCTTAGTTCGATAACCAGCTCCAATTCGTCTTTTACTAAAACGCCTTTTAATGCCTCAGTGATAGGTATTTGCTTGCCTACTAAAGTCCAGTATGCGTTTTGAGCGGTAACGATGGAGTTGTTTTTTTGTGTTTGCGAATATCCTATTTGACTAAAAAAAAGGACTGAAACGAGTAAATAAAAAAGTTGTTGTTTTTTCATTGGAATTATTTTTTTTTGATTGTACATCTTAAAAAAAATTTTTGTAAAAATAAGAAATATCTTTCAAATAAACGGCGAAATTTCAAAAAAATGTTTTAATATTTTCGATTTACAAGAAGTTTTTTTTATTTTCACGCTTGAGACGCAAAGTCGCAAAGTTTTTTTATTTTCACGCTAAGACGCAAAGGCGCAAAGTTTTTTTTATTTTCACGCTTAGACGCAAAGACGCAAAGACGCAAAACCTAATGATTTTTAGTATAAGCCAATACCTAATTTCCAAAACCATATCCACTTTTGTATAAAAACGGTTCAAACGCAAAATAAATTTTGAGCTATACTTTACAAATTCCTATCGTACTTTTTTAGTTTTATACCCACTTTTTGCAAATTTTGACTGTACTTTTTGCAAATTTGACCGCACTTTTTGCAAATTTTGACTGTACTTTTTGGAAATTTGACTGCACTTTTTGCAAATTTTGACTGTACTTTTTGCAAATAATCTTTCTTTTTTTTCAATTAATCTTTGACTTTTTACAATTCATATCGCACTTTTTGCAATTCATATCGCACTTTTTACAATTGCGACAGCCGATTCGCAATTGAGAAATGGCGTTTGGCAATTGAGACATGCCAAAATACAAATTATCTTTGCGTGGCGTGGCGTCTTGGCGTGATTTTTTTTCACGCTTGAGACGCAAAGTTTTTTACATAAGTTTATATTTTTTAATAATATTAAAAAAATGTTAATTTATTCATTTTTTTATATTAAAAATCAACGGCTTATATTTTACACTCAATTTTCCATAACATAATTTGGGTTATAAAATTAAAATTAACATATAAATTTGCAACAAATTTTTAAATACAAATGCCTATTTAAAGTATTTTTTTTAATTAATTTTATAAAAACTCTAAAAAAACATGAAAAAAACAGTTTTAGGGCTATTATTAGCCTTGGTAGTGCAGATAGCGGGAGCGCAAATAACCTCAATGCAACCCAATGAAAGTGAAAAGAAAGAGGAACAATGGAAAATTGACCTGAAAAAGAACCGATTTGAAGCAGGTGCTGATTTATTGTGGCTAATTAATGGCAATTTTTTACCCGATTACATGCTACAATTTAAAATTCACACGATAAAAGACCAGAAGCGGCAGGGAGCTTGGCGATTTAGAGTAGGAACCAATACTACGTTAAATGATAAAATAGAGCACCAATCCATAAGTGCTTATTCTAATGTTTTGAATATTATCACAGATGTAGGTTATCAATGGAATCTTATAAAAAATAAATTGCTTATTTTTTACGGTACGGATTTACACTTTGCACATAAAAATTTAATTTACGATAGGGTTCAATCAGAAAGTAATAGTGATATATTAACTAATCACCAAGAAAAGACAACAATGTTTGGTATTAAAAGCTTTTTAGGCATGAGCTATTTCATATCGCCTCATTTTTCTTTTTCATTAGATTCTCATATTGTATTAAGACATATTAACTATT
>DYNA01000160.1 GCA_020721325.1 Paludibacter propionicigenes | reverse complement strand
AGTACGAACCCCTTTTGGAAGAATCTGAAAAACAAAAAGAGCTGGCTTTTCAAAGGGAAAAAGAAGCTTTGACAAAAGAAAAAGAAGCTTTGGCAAAAGAAAAAGAAACCAGAGTTTTATCGGCTAAAACTCTATTGGAATATAATGTTCCAATAGAAAAAATAATGCAAACAACAGGTTTAAGCCTTGAGGAAATTGAAGAAATTAAGAAAAAATTTTCTTAATTTTTACCTATAAATTTTAGAATGAATTTATACAACAGAAAACAAATTTTTTGAAAAAAAATGCAATTAAATTATCTCAATACCATTTTTCACGGAAATAATTATGAAATTTTGGAAAATTTACCGGAAAAATCGGTGGATTTGATTTTTGCCGACCCACCATACAATTTGCAATTGCAAAACGAGCTGTATCGCCCAGACCAGTCGCGGGTTGATGGAGTTTTTGATAATTGGGATAAATTCAACTCTTTTTCTGAATACGACCTTTTTACACGTCAGTGGCTCAATGCGTGTAAAAGAGTTTTAAAAGACAATGGAACTATTTGGGTTATAGGTAGTTATCACAATATTTACAGAGTAGGCAGCATCATGCAAGATTTGGGATTTTGGTTTTTGAACGACATAATTTGGGTGAAAACCAATCCAATGCCCAATTTTATGGGAACGCGCTTCAATAATGCTCACGAAACACTGCTCTGGGCTTCGAAAAGTAAAGACGCAAAATTTACTTTTCATTACAAAACCATGAAAAATTTCAACGACGATTTGCAGATGCGAAGCGATTGGTACATACCCATTTGCACCGGAAAAGAACGTTTGAAAGTAAACGGAGAAAAAGCTCATTCCACTCAAAAGCCTGAAGAATTACTTTACCGAATCATTCTATCTACTTCAAATACAGGCGATACCGTTTTAGACCCTTTTTTCGGAAGTGGAACCACAGGCGCGGTGGCAAAGCGTTTGAGAAGAAATTTTATTGGAATAGAAAAAGAAAAAAACTATGTGGAATTAGCAAAAGAACGAATAGAGCAAATTGTGCCGATTGAAGTGGAACTACTTGAATATCAATTAGAAAAAATGCCTCCCAAAGTGCCTTTTGGCAATTTGATTGAAAAACAAATCATTTGTGCCGGAGAATTTATTTTCTCGAAAGATAAAAAAATACAAGCTTTAGTAAATGCCGATGCTTCAATTACTTACGCTGACTTAACTGCATCAATACACAAAGTGAGTGCTACAATTTTGAATAAAAAATCAAACAACGGTTGGGATTTTTGGTTTGTAGAACGAAACGAAAAAATGATTTCCATCAACGAACTAAGAACAAATTATATTAAAGAATTTTTTTAGTTAAAATACTTTATTTATTTAATTATTAAGTTTTTAACTCAAAATATTTTAATTTAAAACCCATCACAATAACGTCATCGGTTTGCGAAAGATGCTCTTTCCAATTATCGAAAGCTTGTTTGATGTATTTTTTTTGCAAAGGCAACGAATAATTCTGAATATTAAGCAACAAGGTTTTAAATCGTTTTGACGAATATTTAGCTTCTTCCTTATTCAATTGGTCTGTAATACCATCAGAAAACAAGTAAAAACGGTCGGTTTCAGAAATTTTAATGGTATGATTGGTAAAAAGCGATTCTTTGAAAAATGCACCGATAGGCTGTTTGTTGGGTTTAATTTCGAGCAATGTATGTGTCTGATTAGAAGTTAAAACAATATCTTTGCATTTTTTCAAATCTGCTTGTCTTTGTAAATCAGCATTTTGAAAAATCAAGTACAAAGAGCGATTGGCACCGGCAAATTGGAGTTCGTTTTTTTCTTTGTCCAAAACGCACAGCCCAATATCCATTCCCTCATCGTTTTGCTTATCTTCGGGGGTTTGATTGAGCGATTTTTTAATGGCAATTCGCAAACGCTCCAAAATTTCGGCAGCATTTAAACTTTCATGTTTATTAACCACTTCTTGCAAACTCGAAATGCCCAACATGCTCAAAAAAGCACCCGAAACACCGTGTCCGGTACAGTCGCCAACGGCTATAATCAAGTGATTACTAACTTCTTTGACCCAATAAAAATCGCCGCTGACAATTTGAAAAGGTCTAAAAAAAATAAAATATTCATTAAACAAAGTTTCCAAAATTGTTTTATCGGGCAAGACAGCCATCTGAATTTTTAAGGCATATTTAATGCTGGCAGTAATTAACTTTTTTTGCTCTACCAGTTCCAGATTTTGAGTTTCCAAATGGGTATTCTGAGCATCAATTTGCCAATTTTTCTCTTCGAGAATGGCGTTTTTGTTAATAATTAAATTATTTTTAATTTTTAAAAGTTTAGAAAATTTTTTAATTCTCAAAAAACTCGAAATACCAATCAACACAACAATCAGCAATAAAAAAGAAGAAAGCACCAGAAGAATATTTATTAAGTGTTGTCTATCAATACGTTCCTGATTTCGAGCCACATTTTCTTTGAGTCGGCTGTTTTCTTTTTCTTTTCTTTCCATTTGATATTTTACGAGCATTTCCGATATAACCTTCTCTTTTTCAATAGTATAAATGCTATCAATAATGGTTTTGTATTTTTGAAAATGAAGCAAAGCCGATTTGTAATTCCCTTGAGCCGAGTCGAGTTTCGACAAATATAAATAGCTATCGGCAATAACATCAGGCTCTTGCGCTTTTTTTGAATATTTAATGGCTTTATTCAAATAAATCAATGCTTCCGCAAAATCTTTTTGAGCCACATAAGCCATTCCTATATTTCTGTAAATCAGACTTAAATGCTGAAAATCTTTTGATTTTTCAAAATATTGCAATGCCACAAAACTATTGTCGAGTACACGATTGTATTTTTTTAAAGAAAAATAAATTTCGGCTATTGAAATATAACTCAATGCCATTTGCTCAAACATTTTAAGGTCATTAGCTATACCCAAAAACTTTTTTTGATATTCCAAAGCGGAATGATAATTTTTTAAACCCGATTCGGCAATGGCTAAATTTGCATAAGCAATGGCTTCTTCATGCTGGTTGTTTATTTTTAAGCTCAGTGCAAGAGCTGCATTTAGGTAATCTTTAGCGGTTGTAAAACGATTAATTTCGTTAAACAATACCCCAAAATTATTATTAATAGAACAAATTTGCTTTTTTATTTTATGCTTTTCAGCCAAATCGAGTGCTTTTTGCAAATTGCTAATAGACAATTTATAGTTGTTTTTAAAAATTCCAATAATCCCAATTCGCTTATGAATAGTAATTAATTCGTTAAAATTTTTAAGTTTTTGAGCTTTCAATATCCCAACATTTAAGTAAAAAAGAGCCGAATCGAAATCGTTTTTATTGCTGTAAGCACGCGAAATGTAATTAATCGAAACAAAAAAACCTTTGTAAAAATGTTTTTTTTCGGACAAAAAAAGTGCTTTACGCGAAAAAAAAATGCTTTTATCGGGTTGAAATGCAAGATATTCCTGCGCCAAGTTGTTCAAAGTGTTCACTTTAACCGTATCATTGGGTTTGCTGTTCAGTACCTGCAATAAACTATCTCTGCTCGATTCTTCCTGACCAAACATTTTTAAACCCAAAAACAGAAAAATTAAAATAAAAATTTTTGTTTTAACGATAAAAAAGAATATTATTTTATATTTTAAATTGAAAAACATTATACAATATCACCACATTATAAAATTATTTTTAAAACACCCAAAAAAACCATTTAATCTTCGTTGTCTAAATAAAACTCTTGCAACGCGCCCATGTAATCTTCTATCCAGCCCTTTGAAATATCGTCAAAAGCCTCATCGGGAATGTTGGTATGTTTAAGCTCTATCGAAGTGCCTTGCTTATGTTCGTGCAATTTTATAGTAACAATCGATTCCGCTTCTTGCCCTTCAAAATACCATTGCTGAACCATTTTTTTACCCTCATCAAATTCCAAATTTTTACCAACTATACTGCCTTCCCAAAGCGAAAATTCACTGCCAACATCTTTGCTCATTTGCGCCTCTTCGCCAGTCCACAAGCGGATAGTATAGGGATTGGTCAATGCAGCAAACACAATTTCAGGCTCTGCTTGCACAATAAAATACTTCTTAAAATCTTTCATTTCTATTATTTTGCTTTTTTTTTGAAATAATAAAATTACAATAAAAAGTTTAGAGTACAAAATTTTTGTTCTTTTTTTGCAATTTATTTTTTTTTTAATAATATTTAACAAAAAATTTGGAATAATTTTTTCAAAAAAAAAAAATATTTTTTACTCCTTTATTTTAAAAAAAAAAATTATATTCAATTGAATTTTAATATTTTACAAAAAAAAATCAAAAACATTTTTAATTCTTTCACAGAAAAATAAATAAACTTCTATATAAAAAATAGAAAAAAAATATCAAAGATATAAATTTATATGAAAAAATATTTTCCTTTTTAAGGAAATAATTGTATCTTTGCATCAAAACTTTTGAAACATTTTTTTAAAAATAAAAGCTGATGCCAAAAAAATATAAATTAAAAAGAGCCAAATACTTAGAGCCTCCCGTTTTGGATAACAATCCGGTTTGGGACAGCGTAGTAACCAGCTTAATGCCTATGCTTAGTTTTACAAATGCAAGCAAAGGAATAGGCGATAGATTTTACTCCGTTCAAATTTCAAAAGTACATACTTTCAATTATAAAACCCTTATAGAATATGAAAATGTACCGGAAGGAGTAGGAAACACTACCAGTTTGATAGTTGATATAGAATTGGAAGACAAAACGCTTTATTACTGGCGAGTGAGCGTTTCTGACCAAGAGGGCAATCATACCGATTGGTTAATGTCGCGTTTTTATGTCGATACCGAGTATTGCAACCTTCCCTCCGAACTGAGAAGATTGGTACCGGTTCATGCCGAAAGTTCGGGAAAAAGTCCGGTAAGCAATGTGTTAAACTATGCTTGTTTCAATTCATACTGGCACTCGGATTATGGCAATCAGGAAACCCAATGGTTGCAGTTCGATTTTGGTAAAGAAACCGAAATTAGTAAAATTTGGACATTATCCAATCCCACTGCCGATGAAGAAACAGGCTGGTTAATAGAATTTCACTGGGAGAAAAGCTTAAATGGCAACTCTTGGGAGGTTTTAGAAAAAACCATCACTACCAAACATCGTTCGGGTAAATCGGAATTTGATTTTAACGGCTTGAATACCCGTTATATGCGTTTGGTTATTAAAAAATGGACTGGAATGGCTGCCCGAATAAACGACATCCGTTTTTACACGCCCCTTTCGGGAAAACCGCCAAAAATGCCGTTTGCCGATTATGTGTTAATTGTTGGTACACAACAAGATGGCTCCATTCATACGCCACTTTTAGATACATTGGAAAAAGAATTTCCGGAATTAAAAACCGTTGTTGTTCCATTTTACGACTTTTCTTCGGATTTTATAGAAAATTTGAATCATCAGCCCAAAGCCGTCATTTTGAGCAGCAATTGGGTAGATTATGCCAAAGTTCCTATTTTTGAGTACAATGGTTTGTTCGATTTTATACGCAACAGCGACATTCCCACTTTGGGCATAGCCGGCGGAATGCACTTGCAATACATGACCTATTGCACCTCTTACGTGCGCCGCATAGGTTACGATGTAAACGATGAAATGGAATTAGCCGAAATGCGCAAAAAAGAGAAAAATTTTGTTCGCCAAAAAGATTCTCCGCTTTTCCATGGTGTTGCCAGTAAATTTACGGCTGTTGAACTTTCAAAATGGGAAGTTTTAGAAGAAATTTCGGAAGTGATAGAATATGAAATTTTAGCCGATTTTGATTATCCGATGGTAGTTAAAAATAAGTTGAAAGAAATGTATGGAGTTCAATTTATACCTGAAATAGGTGCTTCTTTTAATATGGCTCAGAACGTTTTACAAAATTTTGTAAAATTGGCTCTCGACATACACGAAGCTTAATTGCACTGCAAAAAAGTTCTGAAATAAAACCAATCAATCAAAAAACTATTCCAAAGTTCAAAAGCTTTGGAATAGTTTAAAAATAAACGATTTACGGTTTTTAATCAAAACTCATTCATAATCCATCAATTCAAAAAAAAAAAAAAATCGGACAGGCTTAAAAAACCTGTCCGATTTTTATTTTTTAAAACGGTTACAATTTGAGCATTAATTTTTATGTAAATGCTTTGTAATTAAAACTTTGCCAAAGCTTTAAATTTTGGCAAAGTTATCATTTACAGTTTAAAAAAAACTCCGCAAAATTTTACACGTCAAATTTAATGCCTTGTGCCAATTGAATTTCGGTGCCGAAATTTATGGTATTGGTTTGACGGCGCATGTAAGTTTTCCAAGCATCGGAGCCAGATTCTCTGCCGCCTCCGGTTTCTTTTTCACCTCCAAATGCCCCTCCGATTTCTGCACCCGAAGTTCCGATATTAATGTTTGCTATTCCGCAATCAGAGCCTCTTTCCGACAAAAATAATTCCGATTCGCGCATGTTGAGCGTAAAAAGAGCTGAAGACAAACCTTGTGGCACGCCATTGTTCAATTCAATGGCTTGTTCTATGGTTTTAAATTTCATTAAATACAAAATGGGTGCAAAAGTTTCTTCTTGAACAATTTTATAAGTATTTTCGGCTTCAACTAAAGTCGGAACAACATAATTTCCCGATTCAAAGCCTTCGCCTTCCATCAATTTTCCACCAAAAAGAATTTTTCCACCTTCTTTTTTAACTTCTTCTATGGCATGTAAAAAATCGCCAACCGAAGTTTTATCAATCAACGGACCTACCAAAGTGTTGGCATCGAGAGGATTACCTATTTTGGTGAAAACCTGTTGATAAGCTTTGAGCATACGATTTTTAACATTTTCATACAAACTTTCGTGAATAATCAAACGGCGTGTAGAAGTGCAGCGTTGTCCGGCTGTACCCACCGAACCAAAAACGGTGGAAGGAATGGCTACGTCTAAATCGGCACTTTCGGCAATAATAACGGCATTGTTTCCGCCCAATTCCTGAATTATTTTTCCCAAACGGGCTCCAACAATTTTTCCAACACGTTTTCCAACGGCAGTTGAACCGGTGATTGAAAACAAAGGAATTCTTTTATCGGCAGCAAAATTATCGCCCAAAACGCTCGATTTGGCTATCACTAAATTAAAAACACCTTCGGGAACGTTATTTTTTACCAAAATTTGTTGAATAATGTTTTGAGTAGCAATGGCGGTTAGAGGCGTTTTAGAGCTTGGTTTCCAAACAACTACATCGCCACAAATAGCAGCCAACATAGAGTTCCAAGCCCAAACAGCTACCGGAAAATTGAAAGAAGTGATTAATCCCAAAATTCCCAAAGGTTGGTATTGGTCATACAAACGGTGGTCGTAACGCTCTGAGCGCATGGTGAATCCGTTGAGTAAGCGCGACTGTCCAACGGCAAAATCGCAAATATCAATCATTTCTTGCACTTCGCCCAAGCCTTCTTGATAAATTTTTCCCATTTCGAGGGTAACCAAATAAGCCAAATCTTCTTTCTGAGCGCGCAAAGCATCGCCAATTTGTCGCACAATTTCGCCTCTTTTGGGTGCAGGAACTCGCCGCCAAACTTTAAACGCTTCGCCGGCTTTCGACATTACGGTTTGGTAATCTTCGAGGGTTGCGTTTCGTACTTTTGCTATTAATTTGCCATCGATGGGCGAATAAGAATCAGTTGTATCGCCTTGTGTATCAATCCATAATGTTCCGGTCGTTACTCCCGAATTTATTTCACCTATTCCAAGTCTTTTTAAAACTTCTTGTGTTATTTGAGATTTCATTTTGTTTGATTATTAATTTTTAATAAACTTTTCAGTTTTTTTATTTGTTATTTTTTTGGTTTACAATTTGTTTTTTTTTGAAAAAATATTTTTTAAAAAAGATAAATTTTTGAAATTTTTTATTTCCTTATTTTTTTAAAAAATTAATTTTTTTTCTTCTTTTTTTTACAAAATAAAGATGTAATTTTTTTACAAAAAAAAAATTTTTGCAAATATAATGAATTTAAAAGAATAGTTGTATTCAAAAATTTATACTTTTTTTTCAAATCGATAAATAAATTCTGTCTAAAAAAGGTTAAAAATAAAAAAATTCGCGCAAAGCCACAAAGATACAAAGTTTTAAATTTCAATTAATTATTACTTTGCGTCTTTGCGCGAGAAAATAACTTTTCTTACTTCAATCAACGAAATTTTAAAGTAGAAAAACCTGAATTTTTTTTAAAATTTAAAACATTGATATTTAATTTATTATTGAATAAAAAAACCAAAATCTATTTAATCAAACTGCGCGAAATAATAATTTTTTGAACTTCCGATGTGCCTTCATAAATTTGGGTTAATTTGGCATCGCGCATCAATTTTTCAACTTTGTATTCTTTTACGTAACCGTATCCACCGTGAATTTGCACGGCTTCGGTGGTAACTTCCATAGCAATATCGGCGGCATATTGCTTTGCCATGGCACTGGCTACGCTGTAATCTTTCTTTTGGTCTTTGAGCCAAGCCGCTTTAAGGCACAAATTGCGGGCATTTTCAATTTTTACTGCCATATCGGAAAGTTTAAAAGCCAACGATTGGTGATTAAAAATTTTTGTACCAAATGCTTTTCGCTCTTGCGAATATTTCAACGCCAGTTCAAAAGCTCCCGAAGCTATTCCCAAAGCCTGAGCTGCAATGCCTATTCTACCGCCGTTGAGGGTTTCCATTGCAAACTTAAAACCAAATCCATCGTCTTTTATCCTGTTTTGTTTTGGAACTTTCACATCGGTAAACATCACCGAATGGGTGTCGGAACTGCGCATTCCCATTTTGTTTTCGTGAGGTCCCACGCTAATTCCGGGCGTATTGCGCTCAACAATGAAAACGTTAATTCCTTTGTGTCCTTTTTCGGGGTGCGTGTGCGCTATCACCAAATACGTTCCGGCAGTGTTTCCGTTTGTAATCCAGTTTTTAGTGCCGTTGATTAAATAGTAATCGCCTTTATCTTGGGCTGTGGTTCTTTGTTTGGTGGCATCGGAGCCGGCTTCGGGTTCGGAAAGCAAAAAAGCACCCATGTAATCACCACGTGCCAAAGGTTTTAGATATTTTTGCTTTTGTTCTTCGTTGCCATATTTTTCTAAACCATAGCAAACCAATGAGTTATTAACCGACATAATTACACTTACCGAAGGGTCGATTTTAGAAATCTCCTCCATTGCCAAAACATACGAAACCGTATCCATACCCGCGCCGTCGTAATCGGGCGAAGTCATCATGCCCATAAATCCCAATTCCGAAAGGGCTTTTACATGTTGCGTTGGATAAAGTGATTTTTCGTCTCGTTCTAAAACATCTTTTGCAATTTCACGTTGTGCGTAATCGCATGCAGCTTGCTGTATCATAAGCTGTTCGGGGGTAAATTCAAAATTCATTTTTGCAATTGGTTTATAAAATTAATAATATTTTTTATTTGAATTTGATATTTTTTTTATGATATAACATTTCAACAATTCATCATTTTACGTTTCGCCTCTTCAAATTCTTTCATCACTTGGTCTATAA
>DYNA01000159.1 GCA_020721325.1 Paludibacter propionicigenes | reverse complement strand
TTATTAACTCCAAGTTTTTATGAAGTTTTGTATTTATCAAGGGCTTTACCTTTGACGCTTGAGTTTGGAAAAGTCTTTTCAGCCAAAAAGCAAAATATTATCAATCAAAGCATTAACCGTATGCTACGGGTTCAATACATCACACTTTCACCAAGTGGTTATACCATGAATATTGCCGAATTTTTTACTTATTGGCAAACAATTCATTACTTTTTCACGAACATGCCCGACAGCATTTTCAAAAATTTTGAATCTGTTTTAAACGAATTGAAACCTCACTTTGAAGATTACGAAGTACATTTGGAACATGCCACTATTCTACGCGATTTTGCAATGTTTCCGCTATCTTTGGATTTGGGGCATGTTGATTTCATCATTGAATTTGTGCAAATATCGGAGCGAATGGAAGAAAATATTTTTTCGCTATTATCACAAAAAATTTATCCTAAGGTACACAAAGCAGAATGGAGAAAATTTAAAATTGACGGAGAAACTCATTCGGCATTTCAATTTGGAGGTTTTATGCCATCAAAAGGATTTCGTTGGTTTTCAGTAGATTATGAAAATTTCATTGAAAATTCATCTATGGGAAAATTACCTGTTCCTATTTTTATACAACAACATGCTATTAAACGCTTTAGAGAAAGAATTGACATAATTAACCCACTCATGCTCATTATAAATACTTTTAATTCGTTTGAATTTCCGAAAATAATAAAATACCAAAAAAATTATTATATTGAATACCGAGTTTATGAACACAAAATAGGTTATTTTATTGGCAAATTAATTGATGGAGCATTTGTTCTTCAAACTTTTTTATTTTTAACCAACAATGGTACACCTGAAGGCGATAAGTTAAATAAAGCTCTTGGAATTAAGAAGTTAGATAAAAAATATTTAGCGATAGATAAATTAAGTACCTTTATAAAATTAAGCGATATAGAAGCGACAGAAGTAATTGAAATTTTAGACATGAAAATTTTACATGAAATTCGTAAATCTACTCTTAAGCACAACAATTTCAAGGATTTACAATTTAGTGAATATACTGGAAATATAAAAAATTATCTTTTATTTAAAGGCGACGAAGGATATGAAAATCCAGAAATAGACAATTTGGAAAATGAATTAGTAGAAGAAAATGAAAATAAATAAATTTAATAGCCTAATTTAGCTATTTTAAGCCAATAAATTTTTATAACTTAAATAGTTCATTTCCACTTTCGGTTAAAATATATTTTTCGGTATTTCGTTCAACCAATGCAAAGCCGTTGTAAAAAGGTTCAAGTACAGAATAACGCTGTACATAAAGTTCTTTTCCCTGTTTATTTATGTGAAACCAACCGTGGTTATCTTTCGCAGTAGCTATATTTTTATGAAAAACTCCCAAATCGACAAAATAACTTCCGTTTAAATCAATTCCTTTGGAATCGATGTGTTTCCAGCCTTTTACGGTCTTTACACAAGCAAAACCCTCTTTAAAATCGCCCACATACAAATAATTTTCGGAGTAAATTCTATTTCCTTGTAAATCAATGTGAAAATACTTGTTTTCAAAATCGCGAACTGTACAAAAATTTTCTTGAAAATTTCCACACCAAGCATAATTCTGTGAATAACAGCGTTTACCAAGCGTATTGATGTGAAAACAACGATTGGAAAAATCCGTTACTGCTGCACGCTCAAAATAAAAACCAAACGTGCGTTTGTAGCGTTCGGTATAAATCGGTTTGTATTGATTATCAATGTGTAACCATCCATTTTCATCTTCGGCAGCCGCTATTTGATTGTGAAAATTAAGTTGATTCAATATTTTAATTTCTTTACTTTTTGGCATTAAAAAAGTGCCACAACGCGATATGATAATTTTCTCCTGTGCCATTTATTTCTTATAAAAAATTAATATGTTTTGCAATTCGTTTAATTTGAGTGTTTTCACAAAATGAAAGCCTACATTTTCGATAAGTTTTTGATATTCAGATAATTTACGTTCTTTACCATATGTTAATAATTTCATATTCAAATTAAGAAGGGCAAAACTTTTATTATTCGTATCTATATAATTTTCAATTAGATATAATGTTCCATTTTCCGGTAAGGCATCAAAACAATTTTTTAAAATAATCAAAGCCTGTTCATCGTCCCAATCGTGAATAACGCGACTTAAAATAATTGCATCGGCAATTTTTGGTATTTTATAAAAAAAATTTCCCGTAATTTTTTCAAAAGAATTGTTTTTGCATAAACCTATAACTTCCTCCTTATCAAATAAATAACATTTTACATTTGGTGTTTTCTTTAAAATATGTTCGAGCAAAGCTCCTAAACCACCACCAATATCTAAAATGGATTTATGAACCGAAAAATCAATGATTTTTGGCAAAGTTTCGTAGTCATCGCGGGCGTATTCGTACATGGCTTTGTGATAAATTTTTAGCTCGTTCGGATTGTTTTCTATAAACGAAAAATAATCATCTTCGCCTTGCATTTCAAAATACGGCTTTCCAATTTTTAAGGAAAAACTTAAATTTTGCCATGCACACAAATGTTCTTCTGCCCATAAAATACAAGAATATTTTAAACTTTTCGGGTGATTTTCAGTTAAAATATGACCTTTCTCTTTTAATTTCAAAACATCTTTATATTCTATAAAGTCCAAATAATCAAGTGCTTGTAGTAGATAATTCAAAAAATCTCTATCTAATTTTTGTTTTTCAACAATTTTTTCTAAACTATCAAAGCCTTCAATTATTAAATCAAAAAGATTGGCTTCGCAGGCAGTTTTAACGGCTAAATATTCCCAATGTGCTGTAAAAAAAGACTTTAAATTCATTTTTTTCTTTTTAAAAATTCAAAATCAAACCAGTTAAAAAAGGAATCCAGTTCTCTTTTGAGTAAATTTTACCGGAATGATGAAAATCAAAATTGGCTATTAAAATATCATGAGTTACAAAAAGAGTAATTCCTTCATTTTTGGTATTTTCTAATAAAAATTGATATAATATTTTATAACCTTCATGACCACGAAGTCCGGGAATACTTTTACCGGAAACGTAATTTTGATACATTTTTTCAGCTCCGAATTTTAAAAAATATTCTCCGGCTTTTTGCATGTCTTCTACAAAAGCTCCGGGTTCGCCAAGAATGTTACTTAGCTCAATATCAACTGTTTGCGTATATGCTTTCACAATTTGCTTAGCCGTTTGCACACAGCGTTTTACTGGGCTTGTGAATACTTTATTAAGCTTAAATTCAGTAAGTTTCTCTCCAAAAAGAAAGGCATTTTGCTTACCGCGTGTATTTAATTCAATCGCATCGCCAAAAGTGCCTTCCGGTATTTTGTTGCGGTCGGCATGACGAATAAGTAAAGCGGTTTTATTATTTTTTTCTATTTTTTCGATTAAATTCATATTTTCATTTTATTATAAAAAACGCATAATTTATTATAATTTTTGAGCTATCAAATATAAATTTTTAATTTATTTTTGTAAATATTTTTTTCTACAATAGTATAAAATTTTACACAAATAATTAGTTTTTAACAAAAATTTTAACAAAATGAAAATTAAACTTCTTACACTGGCAATTATATTTGCCTTGGTATCAAAATCCATGGGGCAAGTTTCGCCGCTTTATCCTGAGGAATTTGCAAAAAGCATGTTTGAAATTGTAAAAACCGACAATTTTGAAAAATTAACCACGTATTTTTTAACTGATAAAAACAGTGAAGATTTTTTTAAAGCGTTAGTTTTTGTTGGTAAGGAAACTCCTAATTCTAAGGAAGAATTTATGGAGAAAGTAAAAAATGAAAAGCGTGAAATTTTAGCAAATTCGCGTAAGCACCTCACAAAAGCTCGCGCTGTAGCCGAAGAAAGCGGGATTATTTTAAGCCAAGCCAAATACAAACGAACAATATATGAATTAGAAGGCTATTCAAATCAATATACATTCGGGCAATTTATCATTGTTTTTGAATACCTTGGGCTTGACTATAAAATGGAACTTGAAGCTATTCAAATAAATAACACCGGATGGAAATTTGTCGAATTTAAGCATTTCAACGAAATAAATTTGGAAACTGGTGAAAACATAAATGCTGTAACCGAAGAAGCAACAGAGGAAGATGCTTATTATGAGGAAGATGCTTATTATGAAGAAGCTACAGAAGAATCAACCGAAGAAGTAGTTTATGAAGAAACCGAAGAAGAAACTTATAGCGAAACGTACTTATCTGCAAATGATTACGGCTCTTTTGCCTGTTCCGAAGTATGTGAATTGGTTGGTGAACTAAATTACACCGAAATAGAACAAACCGGATATACTTTTTATTTGCCAAAAGAAATTTATGTTTTAGGCTCAAATGACTGTGAATCAAGCGCAGCACGCTATTTTGACGTAAGAAGTTCGGTAGAAATTCATGAGTACGTCAATTCAAAAGTAAAAGTTACCGGAATAATTAAACCGGCACTTTTTGTTGGCGATTATACCATTTATGTTACAAATATTGAGTTGTTTTACGAATAAATTTGAAAAAAATGAAAAAATACATTGCAATTTTTATCCTAACAATGCTTTTTGTAAAAGCAAATTTTGCACAAACCGATTTAGATGCTTCCAAGTTTGGGAGTAGCGTTTTTGACATAGTGAAAGTAAATGATTATGAGCGACTTACACAATTATTTCCAACTTTTGAAGAATACAAAGAGCTTTATCAAGGATTGGAGCTAATGGGCGAATCGAAAAAAAAATCGGACGAAGAACTTAAAAAAGAGTTAAATGAATTTCGCCGCAAGCAACTTGTCGAATTTAAGCAGGGTCTCACCCAAATACATGAAAGTGCAAATGGAAAAGGCATTATTTTAAAAAATGCCAAGTTTTTATATACTGATTTCAAATTTAAAGGGGTTACCGAAACGAAAAGCGGTTTTGCAAGAATCGAAATTGTTTTTGAATATCTTGAGCTAAAATATTACATTACTCTTACGGATTGCATTTACACAAAAACCAATGGATACCGACTTGGCGACCATTTACGCGGTGTAGAGGAATTAACGAATTAAGGTTTTCTCATTTTACAAATTTTGCAAACCTCAAATACCTTATAATTTTTTACCAGATACAAATATTTTTCCGAAAATAAAACTTCCGAAAGTTTTGTTTTCGGAAAATTTCCAAAATCTCCCAAACTATTTCTTAACTCGTCGGGGGCGCAACACGGAGAAATTTTTCCGGCAGCCGAAATCCAAAGTTCCTTTTCTAAAAACGGACACTCATAATTTTCAGGTATTTCATTTTTCGGTAATACTTTTTCCAAATCAAAGGGAACAAAATTTTCTAATATTATTTTATTGCCATCGGTTTTTCTAAATTTTTCAACAGACGAAAAGGCTTTTTCGACTATTTCATTCCATTTTTTTCGGCTTTCGAGCGAATTTTCAAACGAAAAAGGCTTTATCTGGTCAAAATGTGTCCACAAATGGTGTCCTTTTATTCTATCAATGTCCAATTTAGCAGCTAATTTTACTATTTCCGTAATTTCGTGCATATTATTTTGCATAAAAGTAAGCTGAAAAGTAATTCGGCTGTAATATCCACTTGCCTTAAAATATTGATTTCGTAATTGGACAAATTCTTTAATGTTTTGTATTTGTCGTTGAAAATCAATGCCTTGCATAATATTTTCGGCAATAAACGCAGAACTGCCATTGATTGAAATTTTGGTATCGGTGGTTACCGGAAAAATTATTTTTGCCCATTCTTGAATAGTTTTTTTAGGAAAAGTACCATTGGTAGTTAAATTTATTTTGATGTTGTATTTTTCTGCCAATTCAAAAAAAAGCTCAATATATTGATATAAAAGCGGTTCGCCCATAGTTGACGGAATAATTTCTTTCACACCCAATTCATTTGCTTGCGCAAAAATAGGTTCTATCCACTCTTTTGGCATCAAACGGCGTTTAATGCCTGTTTTTTCAAAAAGCTTTTCTTTGAAATTTGAAAAAATAGAATGTTCTTCGCACATTATGCAATGCAAATTGCAATCTTCGGGGTTCGTATCGAGTGTAATTCGATTGAATTTATTTGCGTTTTTATATTTATAATTCATTGAATTTTAATAATTTATAGTAAATATATCTAATTTACAATTTTAAATTCTACTTGAAAAAAATAATATTTTAACTAAAATTTTCAAGTCTATTTGAAAAAAATAACATTTTAACTAAAATTTTTAAGTCTATTTGAAAAAAATAATATTTTAATTAAAAATTTCAAATCTATTTGAAAAAAATAATATTTTAATTAAAAATTTCAAATTTATTTGAAAAAACTATTATTTTAACTGAAATTTTCAAATATATTTTAAAATTATTAAAATTTAACACTTATTTTAAAGTAGATTAGAAAAATATTAGTATATTTGTAAACTAAAATCTTACAAATATATTGAATTATGTTAGAAAATTTATACAAAAATATATCAAAATACAACTACTGGAAAAAAAAAGAATTTCAGTTAGGGGTAATGCGAAATGTGTATTTGCAAAAAATATCGAAATTCCTTGAAAATAAGCTAATTAAAGTACTTCTTGGGCAAAGAAGAGTTGGCAAAAGTTTTATATTGCGACAAATAATTTATTATCTTATCACAGAAAAAAAAATAAATCCAAAAAATATTTTTTATTTAAGCAAAGAATTTATTGGCTTAGATGCTGTAAAAGACAGCCAAATATTGAATAATTTATTTCTTTATTATCAAAAAAAACTAAAAGTAACCGGTAAAATTTACATATTTTTAGACGAAGTACAAAATATAGCCGAATGGGAAAAGTTTGTAAATTCATATTCTCAAGATTTTACAGGTGAGTATGAAATATTTGTAACAGGCTCAAATTCAAACCTTTTATCGGGTGAGCTTGCCAGTTTATTGTCTGGACGATATGTAGAATTTATGATTTTTCCATACAATTATACTGAATTTTTAGAAGTTTATAAACTTAACAATGAAAAAGAAAGCTACTTAAAATTCTTAAATACGGGTGGTTTGCCCGAAATTGCAAATTTTTCGGAAAGTGGAATAGTTAAAAATTACATTGAAAGTTTAAAAAATACAATCATTCTACGCGATATAATCGAACGGCACGCTATAAAAGATGTACTATTGCTTGAAAATTTATTCAAATTTTTGTTGGCAAATATCGGAAATTTAACGTCATATACTGCTATTGTAAAATATTTTAAAAGCCAAAATAAGCAAACAAATTACGAAACGATTTCGAGTTATGTAAATTATTTTTTGGATACTTTTACTTTTTTTCAAGCCGAGCGTTTCAATTTGAAAGGGAAACAAATCCTTTCGGGGGTAAGAAAATTTTACTTAAACGATTTAGCCTTTCGATTTTATTTGCATGGTTTTAATACTCAAGATTTTGGTTATATGCTTGAAAATCTAATATATATGCAACTTAAAAATTATGGTTTTAAAATTTATGTTGGCAATTTGAATAACTTAGAAATTGATTTTGTTGCCGAAAAAAATCAGCAAAAGATTTATGTACAAGTTACTTATTTACTGCATAATAAAGAAACTATTCAACGTGAGTTTGGAAACCTACAAAAAATTAACGATAACTATCCAAAAATTGTAGTCAGTTTAGATGATATTAAATTCTCTGATAATGAAGGAATTATGCACATTCAAGCTTGGAATTTTGAGCAATGGCTTATTAATAATTATTCATAAGAGTCGGTAAGTATTAACTATTTAGATTATTTCGTTTCTAATTGAATTACAATAATTTATATAAAAAAATTTAAAAAACTGCTTAGAAAATTATTTTTCTAAGCAAAAATTTCAAATAGATTTGAATAAAATAGCATTTTAATTAAAATTTTCAAGTCTATTTGAAAAAAAATATTTTTTAACTAAAATTTTTAAGCCTATTAAAAAAAATTACATTTTAACTAAAATTTTCAAATCTATTTGAAAAAAATAATATTTTAACTAAAATTTTCAAGTCTATTTGAAAAAATTACTGTTTTAATTAAAATTTTCAAGTCTATTTGAAAAAATTAGTATTTTAACTAAAATTTTCAAATTGATTTGAAAATTAATTATTTAAAAATCATCTGGATTTTTTAATAATTTTTTAGATAAAACTCTGAAAATGAATAAATTAAAAACGATTAGCAAAGGCACTCCAAAATAAAACTTGGGTTTTCTAACCTTATGCCAAAAATACAACATGGCTGCGCCTTCGCCAACTGCGCCACCTATGGCTGCTTTAAACATCAACTCATTTTCCGAAATTCGCCATTCTCCGCTTTCGGCACGGTGCTTATCTTCGCCCATCAGATTGAAAACATGAATGTTAATAGCAAAAATGTAAACAAGTAAAATTAAAAATAACAATCGTCTAAATAACATAACTTACTGAATTAATGATTTATAAATGATTTGAATTGTTTTGCAATGTTCTTCAATTGTTGGTACTTCGCCAGTTTTTGAATGCAAATAGCCTCTTTGACCTAACTCTCTCATTATTTTAGGATTACTTGCAGCAAACAACATTTTTTCATGCAAACTTTCGATGTTTCGGTGTTCAAAAAGCAATCCATTTACTTGATGTTCAACGTATTCCGACATTCCTCCAATATTTGCGGTAATAACAGGAATTTTGCAGGCTTGCGCTTCGTGAATAACCAAAGGTGAATTTTCTGCCCAAATGCTTGGAACTACTATGCAATGCACTTTATTAAAGACAGTTACAGCTAAATTTTTGTTGATGTATTCGCCGCAAAAAGCTATTTCGTTTATTGAGTTTTGTGCCATATTTTTCAAAGTTTGCGTATTTTGTCCTTCCAAACGACCAAAAATCTTTAACTTTGCTCTGATTTTTAATTTTTTAAATGCTTCAATTAATAAATTAACACCTTTTGCGGGAATATGTGTTCCAATGTAACCAAATGTAAATATTTCACTTTCAATTGGTTGCACTGGTTGTAAATAGTGAGTTGGAAATCCATAATCGAGATAAATCATTTTTTCTTTGGCTAAACCAAATTCATTGATAAAACGATTCATCAAATATTTAGAGGGTGCAATAAAAAGATTGATTTTTTCACAAAGTTTTTTGGTAAAATTCATTCTATTTTTTACCCAATTTGTATAATAATTTTCACTTTCGGCGTCAGAAAAATACATGGAATAGCATTTTTTTGCGCATTTGTTATCTTCTTGGTTATCACAGAGTCTAAAATTATTTTTTCCATCGAAATTGCGTTGCAAAAATTGCCCGCGCGGGCACATAAGCCAAAAATCGTGAAGTGTAAAAACCGTAGGAATTTTTAATTTGTACAATACATCAACTATTCCTACCGATAGATGATTCAAATGCCCAATGTGTGCCACATTGGGTTTTATTTCCAACATGAGTTGTTCAAACTGCTCATTTATAACACTATGATTGTAACCATCTTTGGCACGAGCCATATTTACAAATACAAAATCAATTCCATTTTCTCCAGTTTTTCTAAATTGAAAATCCGGTAAATATTGATTTTCTTCGCGCGTAAAAACGGTTATTTTGTTGGTTTTAATAAGCTCATTTACAATACTTTGAGAATAAACTTCAGAACCTGCATTGTATGCGGGCGGAAAGCCATGAATAATTTTTAAAATGTGCATTTT
>DYNA01000158.1 GCA_020721325.1 Paludibacter propionicigenes | reverse complement strand
TAAAAGTTATTTTTGATAAACATTTTTGGAATTCATTTTGCAAAGATACAAAATAATTTGCAAAAAAACAATTTCAAAAACATAAAAAATAAAAAAACCGCTCAGCCGTTTGGAACGGCTGAGCGGTTGGGTAATGCAAAGCAACAGTTTCGCTCTAAGCGAAACCGTTGCTAATCCGAACTCCCAAAAACCTTGCTAAATGAAACGCTAAAGCATTCCAAACATATAAAAATAGTTTAAATCCGATTCAATTTGAAAAATTAATAATTACATATACTTTATTTCAACAAAAAAATACAAATCATTAGGTAAAATAAAAAAAAGTATCTATCTTTGCGGTTAAAAAATGACTGAAAATAACATGCAAAAATAGAATAAGAAAATGAAAATGAGTACAGAGAAATACAATAAATTAGTAAAAGTTTTTTGGATATTATTTAGTGTTCCATTATTTTTTCTATTGATTTTGTTCTGGCTGATAGCTATCGGAAAGATGGGTTTTATGCCCGATTTTAAAGAACTCGAAGACCCCAAAAGCAATTTGGCATCAGAAATTATCTCTTCCGACAAAGTTCTCTTGGGCAAATATTATTTAGAAAACCGCACCACCATCAACTTTGAAGATGTTTCGCCCAATATAGTTCATGCGCTCATAGCCACCGAAGACGCTCGCTTTCATTCGCATTCGGGCATCGATTTCAGAGCCTTATTGCGCGTTGCTTTCGGCGTAGTAACCGGAAATACTCAAGGGGGAGGAAGCACCATTAGCCAACAGTTGGCTAAAAACCTCTTCAAACGCGACACCACTAAATTCAGTACCATGAGTGGAAAAATTCTCATCAAACTAAAAGAGTGGGTAGTAGCAGTAAAACTCGAAAAACGATACACCAAAGCCGAAATTATAGCCTTGTACTTAAACACAGTCGATTTTGGTAGTCAAGCTTTTGGTGTAAAGTCGGCTGCTCGTACTTTTTTTAACAAAACTCCCGATTCGCTTAGCATACAAGAAGCCGCCGTTTTGGTGGGTTTACTCAAAGCACCCAGCAAATACAACCCCAAGCGAAATCCCAAAAACGCCTTGGCAAGAAGAAATACCGTTTTGCAACAAATGTACAAATACGATTATTTAACCAAAAACCAGCGCGATTCCATTCAGGCTTTGCCCATTAAGTTAAATTACAACGTAGAAAATCACAACAAAGGACTTTCAACTTATTTTAGAGAATTTCTAAGAATAATAATGACTGCCGAAAAGCCCAAACGCAAAGATTATCCCGAACATAGAAAGCACCAATACGAAGAAGACCTTTGGTATTGGAACAACAGCCCGCTTTACGGCTGGTGCAACAAAAACACCAAAGCCAATGGCGAAAAGTACAACATTTACAGAGACGGTCTTAAAATCTATACCACCATCAATGCCGATATGCAGGCTTACGCCGAAAAATCGGTTCGCGAGCATCTTGCTCTCGACTTGCAACCCACTTTTTTCAAAGAAAAAAAAGGGCGCGACAAAGGTCCATTCACTTGGAGGCTTTCGCAAGAACAGATAGACCAAATCATTTTTAGCTCCATACGCCGCTCCGAACGCTACAGAGTTCTAAAAGCACAAGGACTCGACTCTACAGCCATAGCCAAACATTTCAACAAGCCTATACCAATGACCGTTTTTAGCTGGCAAGGCGAAAAAGATACCATCATGAGTCCGCGCGACTCCATTTATTATTACAAATATTATCTTAACGCCGGATTTATGTCCATGGAACCCTCCAGCGGCTTCGTAAGAGCTTATGTAGGCGGCATTGATTATTTGCACTTCAAATACGACCACGTTACACAAGCCAAAAGGCAAGTTGGTTCTACTTTCAAGCCCTTCATCTACTCCGTTGGAATTATGAACGGCATACAGCCCTGTCAGTTAGTCCCCAACATTCCCCACACCATTCAAATGCCCGACGGACAACCGCCTTATACCCCAAAATTCTCCGACAACGACCGCGGTCCTTACGTTACCGTAAAACGAGGTTTAGCAAGTTCTTACAACCAAATATCGGCTTGGATTATGAAACAAATAGACCCCGTTACCGTAATCGAATTGGCAAAACAAATGGGAGTTATCAGTTACATAGAGCCTGTTCCCTCCATTTGCGTAGGTGCAGCCGAAGTAACCCTTTCCGAAATGGTGAGTGCTTACACCACTTTCGTAAACAAAGGCATCTATACCGAACCCCTTTTTGTAACACGCATAGAAGACAAAAACGGAAATACCATTGCCACATTTAAAGCTCGGCACGAACAAGCCATGAGCGAAGAAACGGCATGGGTAATGCTCCAAATGCTGCGCGGCGTTATTCAAGGAGGTACCAGCACCCGCATGTGGACTACTTACAAACTCAACAACGAAATAGCCGGAAAAACCGGTACCACCAACGACAACTCAGACGGCTGGTTCATAGGCATTACCCCTTCCTTAGTATCAGGAGCTTGGGTAGGAGGCGAAAACCGTAGCATTCACTTCGACCGCACGGGCTTAGGACAAGGTGCCAATATGGCTTTGCCCATTTTTGCCCTTTACATGCAAAAGGTCTATGCCAACCCCAATTTGGGCTATTCGATGGAAGAGAAATTTACCGCTCCCGAACAAGAATTAGGAATTATCTTAAATTGCAACGAATACGACGGCAACGACCCTACTCAGAAAAGTGAATACAAAGACATTGACTTTTTCTAATTCCTTCTTTTTTTAATAAAAATTTTTTTTTTTGAAAAAAGATATAAAAAAATTTTATACAAACAAAAAAATAACGTAACTTGCAGCATCATTTTTTTCAAAAGAAAAGATAGACGATTGTAAAAAAAATGTTTCAATGATAAAGAAAAGCAAGCTATTATTCTATTTACTAATGAATTTGTTGCTCTCTGCCGGAGCTTATGCCCAACAATTGAATACCGCGCAACAAGCCGAAGTGAATAACTACATAGCTCAAGCCGAAAAAGCACTTGCCCAAGACGATAAAAACTTAGCAACCGACCGTTATTCAAAAGCAGCCCATATCTATTGGACTAATGGCGTAAATGACAAAGCCATTGAATATTATGAAAAAGTAATCCCGCTTCAATTGGAACGAGGCAACAAAGGCGGTGCTATTAAAAGTTGCTCAAGTTTAATGAATATTTATTCAGATATCGGCAACAATGAAAAAGCTCTTCTTTATGCTCAAAAAGCCCTTGCGCTTGCGCGCGAAATTCAAAAAGCGGAAAGAATTATAGAAAATCTAAACAACACGGCTATTATTTTGAGAGAACTCAAACGCTACAACGAGGCACTTGAATTACTCAACGAAAGTTTAGCCCTTATTTTACAACAAAAAGACAATCAAAAAGATTTGCGTACATGCTACAATGAAATGGCTCAAAACTACACCGGCTTGAACGATACCCAAAATGCCATGCTTTATTACAATTATTTCAAGACCTTTGATAAATATATGGTATCAACTGAAAAGTTGGAAATGGAAAAGAAACAAGCCGTAGCTGTGGCACAGGCTACCGCCTCGCGCTTGAAACTGCAATTGGAACAACTCGAACACGCTCGCACGCGCGATTCGCTCAGCAATGCCGAAAAAAAAGCCAAAGACCAACAACTTGAAATTGATTTGCTCAATCAAAATAAAAAAATAAGTGAACTGGAACTGGAAAGACAAAATGCCCAAATAAACAAAGCCCGTACCGAAAAATACATTTTATTTGGCATTTTGGGATTTATTTTCCTCATCTTTATATTGCTCTATTTTCAATTCCGACAAAAGAAAAAAGCCAATTTGCTTTTAGCAAAAAAGAATCATCAATTGGAAGAGCAAAAGGAAGAGATTTCGATGAAAAATTTGAGTTTACGCACGCTCAACTCTACGCTCGAAAAGCAAAGGGCAGAACTGGCAGATAAAAACGAACTTCTGGAAAAACAAAAATCCGAACTGGCTCAAAAGAACGAACAAATTCGTCAAAGCATTGTTTATGCCAGCAAAATTCAAGAAGCCATTTTGCCTTCGCAAAAAGCCATTATGCAAGATTTCCCTAATTCATTTATCTTTTATCGTCCGCGCGACATTGTGAGCGGCGACTTTTATTGGTATTCGGAAAAAGAAGGCAAGCAGATAATAGCCGCCGTGGACTGTACCGGACACAGCGTGCCGGGTGCTTTCATGAGCATGATAGGCAATACTTTACTCAACGAAATAGTAAACGAAAAAAATATCTTGCACCCAGCTCAGATTTTAGATAAACTCCACGATGGCATTGTCAGCACCCTCAACCAAGGTCGCGAAAACGACCCAAAAGACGGTATGGATATTACGCTTTGCGTGATTGACAAAAAAAACAAAGAATTGGAAATATCGGCAGCCAACCACTCGGTGTTTATTATTGCCAACAATAATTTGCAGGAAATTGAAGGCGACATCTTTTCCATTGGCGATGAAATGCTTTTGCATAAGAAGTCCAGTTTTACAAATCATACCGTCTTTTTAGACCAAGAAACCACCATTTATCTCATGTCTGACGGCTACCAAGACCAGTTTGGCGGCAATAACAATACCAAGTTTATGAAATTTAATTTGAAAAAAACCTTGCTCTCTATTCAAAATCTCTCCCTCAAAGAACAAGGCGAATTTATGATACATACTTTTTATAGCTGGAAAGGTGAACGACAACAAATTGACGATGTGCTTTTGATAGGTCTAAAAATAGAATGTGAGGAAGAGTGAAAAGTGAAAAGTGAAGAGTGAAAAGTTTTTTTATAATTTAACAATTTAACAATTTAACAATTTAACAATCATTTAGAAATTTATTTTGAAAAATAAAAATCTTTTCCATACTTTTGTAATTACCAATTTATTACCTAACCACCATTTTTAATTAAAAAACGAACATTTTTAGTAATGAAAAACAAGATACTGTTCTTTTGGTTTCTTTTGTTGCAGACGCTCAGTTTTGCTCAGAATTATGATTTTAGCCATTATTCTGTTAATGATGGAGTATCTCAATCGGTTACTAATTGTATTTTTCAAGACTCAAAGGGCTTTATGTGGATTGGTACGCAGTTTGGCATCAATCAATTCGATGGATATTCATTTAAAGTTTACACAAACAATCCTCAAAATAAGAAAAGTTTAAAATCGGGCTGGATTTTGGCTATAGCCGAAGATGATGCCCACGATATTTGGTTGGGAACAAAAAAAGGTTTGCACAAACTCAATCCGATAACTGAAGACATTGAATTTATAGATTTAAAAAATAGCCAGTATATTACCAATAAAGAGTCTGTTTTTGGACTTTGTATGGCTTCAAATGGAGAATTGGCTATCAATACTCCTCCCCATTTTCACTTTCTCGACCCCAAAACACGCAAATTAAAAACATACAACTCTCAATTACCTGTCGATGAAGCTACAAACGACCAGAATGTTCCTATTATTGAAGGCGATAAAGGTCAATTTTGGATTGCTTCTACGCAAGGCTTGACTTTTTTCAATGCAAAAGACCAAAAGATGATGGTCTTTACTCAAAACAATACACCTCAACTGCTTAGCAACAATATTACTTCGCTTTTTTATAAAAATAAAATCCTTTGGATTGGAACACAAAATGGTTTGAATAAATTCAACACGCAAACTCTGAAATGGCAAAAGCAGTTGGAAAATGTTTTTATAAGAGCCATTTTTGCCGACAAGCAAGATAGGCTTTGGGTGGGTACGAATGGCAGCGGATTGTTTTGTTTGGAAAAAGATTCGATAAAATACAATTTCAGACAATCAACTCAAACAGAAAGCATTAGCCACGATGTTATTTTTACATTGTGGATAGACCATTCCCAAAACTTATGGCTTGGCACACTACAAGCGGTGGATAAAACAAATTTAAAACCCCAAAAATTCAGATTGTACCGCAAAAATGAATCGGCTAATTCCATTGATTTGTTGGATAATTTAATCGCTTCGGTTTACAAACAGAGCGAAGACAGCATTTGGATAGGCAATTGGGGCAAGGGTTTGAACCGATACAATCGAAAAACGGGCATTGTTGAACATTTTTCTACCGAAAAAGGCGGAAAAAATTATATTTCCAATAATTTTGTACATGCCATTTATCCTTATTCCCAATCGGAACTTTGGATTGGAACACGAAACGGAATTGAGGTTTTTAATGGAAAGAAATTTACTCACTTCAACGATTTTTACGGCAAGTATCGTTTTCCCGATTTTAGAAATGTTCGTGTAAACCGAATTTTAAAAGCCCGCGACAAAACACTTTGGATAGCAACTCATTACGGAGCATTTCATTTAGATTTTGAAAAAAATTCCTTTCGACATTATTCCGTAGAAAGCAATGATTTTAAAATTTCGGATAACCAAATTTATACTGTTATTGAAGACAATGAAGGAGACATTTGGCTGGCAACCACAAATGGTGTAAATCAAATAAAACCAAATGGGCAAATTATTCTACATCAAAACGATAAGAATAATTCCAATAGTTTGTGCAACAATTATACGGTTTCACTTTGTCAAGATTCGCAAAACAATATTTGGATTGGCACTCAAAATGGTATTAGCCGATACAATAAAAAACTGAAAAAATTTACTTATTTTGGTCAAGAACAAGGCATTCCATCGAAAGTAATTTATGAAATAATGACCGATAAATTGGGAAATATTTGGATAGCCAGCGGAAATGGGCTTTTGAATTACATCATTGAACGCAATGTGTTTCAAAAATTTGAAATTGCCGATGGTTTGCAAAGCATGGAATTTAACCTCAATGCCAAATATATGGCTACCGATGGAGAATTATTTGTTGGCGGAATGAGCGGTTTAAATTCTTTTTTCCCAGCTCGACTTTTCAAAAACAAAATTGAACCTAAAATGGTTTTCACGAAAGTGGAAGTAAAAACCGAAAAAGAAAACCGGCAAATAAATATACAAAACAATTCCGAAATTGAATTATCTTGGAAAGACATAGAATTTTCGGCTTTGGAATTTACAAATGTACAAAAAAATAAATACCTCTACCAAATGAAAGGCATTAGCAACCAATGGGTTGCTTTGGGCAATCGGCGTTTTGTGCCTTTTTCTAAGCTGGCAGCCGGAGAGTACGAATTTAGGGTAAAAGGCAGCAACAACGACGGCGTTTGGGCAAAGACCCCAATTTTACTGAAAATAAAAATTCTCCCTCCATGGTGGAAAAGTCTTTGGGCATATATCGTTTATGTTTTGTTGGCTATTTTGGGCGTTTATGCTTTGATAATAGCCCGCGAAAAAAAACTCAAATATGAGCGCGACATGCTCGAAATGGCTGTGAAAAAACGCACCGAAGAGATTGTAGCTCAGAAAGAAGAGATTTTTAAAATCAATGAAAGCATTACGGCAAGCATAAATTACGCCAGCCGCATTCAACAAGCGGTTTTGCCTCAATACGAGCGGTTTCAAAAGCGTTTTGCCAATAGCATGCTTTTTTATCGCCCGCGAGATATTGTGAGTGGTGATTTTTTCTGGTTCTCGAAAGTAGAAACAACCATTGAAAACGGCGAAAAAGCAATTTTAGAGGTAGTAATAGCCGCCGACAGCACCGGACACGGCGTGCCGGGAGCTTTTGTTACGGTTATTGCCAACAATATTTTAGACCAAATCATCAACAAACATCACATTTACAAACCGCATGAAATTCTTTTTCAACTCGATAAAGACATTACAAAAATATTTAGACAAGAAGACGATAAAATCAGCGTGAACGATGGAATGGACATTTGCATTTTAACCATTGACCGCGAAAGAAAAAAATTGATGTTTGCCGGTGCCAAAAATCCGCTTTGCTACATTCACAAAGGCGAAGCTCAAATCATAAAAGGCTCGCGAAATGCAATTGGCGGATATTTTTTAAAAGAAAAAAGCTTCGAGTCGCATGAAATTGAAATTCAAAACGGCGATGCGTTTTATATTTATTCCGATGGCTTTCAAGACCAATTTGGTGGCGAAATGAAATCGAAATTCTTAGCTCGCAACTTTCGCGAGCTTTTACTCGAAATTCATACTCAAACACCTGAAAAACAAATAGAAAGCCTTCAATATAAGTTCGATACATGGCGCGGTAGAAATGCACAAACCGATGATATTATTATTTTAGGATTGTTTTTTTAATTAAAATAAGAAAATTTTAAAATATAACCCTTTAGTTTTTGTTTTTAAATAAAAATTGTTTATCTTTGCATAAAAAAATACACTATGGAACCCATTTTAGAACAAATATTAAAATCTCCACTTTTGAACGAGTATTCAAAAATAATTCGGCAAAAAGTAGAAACAGAAGAGCAAAAACGTATTCGTTTTTACAATCAAATAACGGAGCAAGAAAAAGCCGAGTTTATCGAAGGCGAAATCATTTGTCATTCGCCCGTAAAAATTGAACACAATATTGCCGGAAAACTTTTGTTAATACTTTTGCAAACTTATGTTTCCATTAAAAAACTTGGTTTTGTTGGTTACGAAAAAATTTTAGTTAAGCTCACGCGCAACGATTACGAACCCGACCTTTGTTTTTTTGGCAATGAAAAAACCAAAAAATTTACAAAAAACCAAATGTTTTTTCCTGCACCCGACTTTGTTGTAGAAATTCTTTCCGAAAGCACCGAAAAAAGAGACAGAGGAATTAAATTTGTCGATTATGCTTTGCACGGCGTTAAGGAATATTGGATTATCGACCCCGAAACCAAATTGGTAGAGCAATACATTTTGCACGAGCAAAAATTTGAATTTTTCCAAAAACATAGTTCTCATAGCATTCAAAGTTTTGAAATTGAGGGTTTTAGCATTCCAATCAATGCCATTTTCGATGAACATGAAAATACAAAAACACTTTTAAAAATAATGAATAATCAATGATGAATTAATATTTTTTTATAATAAAAAAAAAGTAATTTTGCCATGAATGTTTTATTTTCATAAAATCAAATGAATAAAAACAATTTGCTACAAATTATTTCGCAAGGCGAAAACGAACAAACGGAGTTTAAAACTGGTCTGTTTATTTTGTAAAAAAAATAAAATAAATAAATCACTCTATTTTTCAAAAAAAAGAAATAAGGGAAGTAGCGAGTTTTATTTTTAGTTATTAAGCGAATAAGGGTTTGAAAAACCAACCTTATTCCCTTAGTAATAAAATGATAACCAAGCAAAAATAAAATCTTATTCCCTTATTGTTCACAAAACAAGCTGAATAATTCAAACCAAAAAAGAATTTAGTAAAATTTACAAATAAATATATCTTTGCGTCTTTGCGACTTTGCGTGAAAATAAAAAAAAATTCTTTGCTTCTTTGCCTCTTTGCGTGAAAATAGATTTCACAAATTTAAGCCGTATAAAATATCGTTATGACGTAATTTGATTTTTGTTTTTTTTAAGAATTTTTTTTTAACTTTGTCATGGATGTTTTATTTTCAAAAAAATAAATATAAAAAAAAATAGATGAACGCTAAACAAGAAGAGAAAAAAAATATTTTGGAAAATTTATCATCTCATTTGTTTTGGGATGTGGATAGAACTAAATTGGACATACAAAAAAACAGAAATTTTATCATTTCGCGCATTTTTGACAGAGGCGACCTGAACGACCTCAAAACAATATTAAATATTTACGATATAGAAACAATTAAAAATGAAATAATTAAAGCAGGTTTTTT
>DYNA01000157.1 GCA_020721325.1 Paludibacter propionicigenes | reverse complement strand
TATTATTACTATTGTACTTCATTGCAATAGAAAGCTTTACACAAACTTTAGATATTAAAGCTATACGCAAAGAATTGCAAAAAAGTAAAAATGATTCGGTAAAATTAGTTGCCTATCATTTGCTTTCGTTGGCTTACGCCGAAAATAAAGACAGCTCGGAATATTACTACAAACAGATGTCTGAATTTTTTAATAAAAACGAAGAAAAATTTTCACACGTTGTAACTTTTTATATAGCAGCTAATTATACAAATAGTAATTTATTTTCGTTTGCCGAAAAATATTTTGAAGAAGCCATAAAAAAAGCTTACCAAGCCAAAGATTATGACCATTACATTGATTATTCCAATTCTTATGGCTATATGTACAGAATTACGGCACAGTATGAAAAATCAATCACTATTTTGCTTAAGAACTTAAAATTCATAGAAAAACAAAAATTAAATAAGCATTTACCTGTAACCTACACTTATTTGGCTTTTTCGTTTCGCGATTATGGAAATGTGGATAAATCGCTGGAATATTTTGAAAAATCGTATCAAACCGGTTTAGAAACTTCCGATTCTACTTACATACATGTAAATTTGCACGAAATAGGAAATATTTATTCTCTGCAAAATGATTTTGCCACCGCACTCAAATATCAATTAGAAGCATTAAAAATACGAGAAAACTTAAAGCAAAGCAAAGAATTTTATTTAATGATTTCGTACAACGACGTTTCCATAACCTACACACACTTAGGAGAATACAAAAAAGGGATTGAAATGACTAAAAAAGGCTTGGATATAGCCGAAAAACGAAACAATAAGCAACTGCAATGCGCATTGATGCTCAATATAGCCGATTTGTACCTTCGGATAGAAATATTATCGAGTTCCGAAAGTTGGTATAAAAAAGCCATAGAAATGGCAAAGCAAGCCCAAATCATCGGCTCTTTAGAAATCGGTTTTAAAGGTTTGAGCCAGTTGTATTCGTATTTGGGAAATTACGAACAGGCTTATCGTTATCAAGATTCAGCCATTAAAGTAAAAGATTCGATATTTAGTTTTGAAAAAAGCAAAGCCATTGAAGAATTGAACATGGAATACGAAACCGATAAAAAAGAACAGGAAAATTTAATTTTAAAGAAAAAAAGAGAAGCTCAAGAAGCTGTAATTCAAAAACAAAGAATAGCCGGAACATTAATTATTTTGGTATTGATGTTGATGGTATTTTTGGCAGTTGTATTTTTTAAAGGGCGCGAAAAACAAAGACTTGCCAACAAACTTTTGCACGAAAAAAATGTAGAAATAGAACGAAAAAACCAAGAAATTCAAGCCCAATCGGAAGCCATAAACAAACAAAAACTTCAATTGGAAAAAAGCCACGAAAAAATAAAAGACAGCATAAGTTATGCCAGTAGAATCCAACGCGCTTTGCTGCCTTCTGCTCAGGAATTGAACCAGCAGATTAGCGAGCATTTTGTTTTGTACAAACCCAAAGATATAGTGAGTGGCGATTTTTACTATTACAAACAAATTGGCAATCAAATAGTTATTGCAGTAGCCGATTGCACCGGACACGGAGTTCCGGGTGCTTTTGTAAGTATGCTCGGCATCGCTTTTTTGAACGAAATAGTTAAAATTCATTACATTCAATCGGCTGCTCAAATACTGGAAGACTTAAGAGAAAAAGTGAAAACTTCGCTCAAGCAAACCAAAGAAAGCGAAACCAAAGACGGAATGGATATAGCTCTTTGTTTGATTGATACTCAAACACTTGTATTGCAATATGCCGGAGCTTACAATCCACTGTATTTGTTAAGAAATAAAGAATTAATAGAAATAAAAGCTACAAAAAATCCAATTGCCGTTTTTATAAAAGAAAAACCTTTTGAAAACAATGAATTGCAATTGCAAAAAGAAGATAAAATTTACATGTTTTCCGATGGATACGTTGACCAGTTTGGCGGGCAAAATAATACCAAGTTTTTATCGAGCAATTTTAAAAAGCTCCTTCAAGAAATCTGCGAAAAACCTTTAGCCGAACAGCGAGAAATTTTAAACGAGAAAATAGAAACATGGCGTTCAAATTTTCTTCAAAACGATGATATTTTGGTTTTGGGGCTTAAAATTAATTAAGTGTTTGAAACGAGTTTGTTTATTTTTTTGTACGATTGTACGAATAATCTCAAATTTAATAAATGAATGAAACATTGTTTTTTGTGCATCATTTTATTGAATTTTAATGAATTACACAGGTTTTTAACGAACTATCGGCAATGGAACACTGATTTTTTAGGATTGTTATCATTTTTTTAGGATTTATATTTTTTTATTTGAAAATTGTTTTTTATATTTGCAATTAGTTGAATTGTTAATCATTTTAACTAAAGAATTAATTACTATTTAACTTATCGATTTTATTTGATTTGAGATTCTGCTTAATGTATATGTAATTGTAAATTCATTTTTTTATATGGAATATTTTAAAATTAGTGCATCACTACTATTTTGAAAACTAAAAAATTTGATTTATTAAATTATTTAGTTTATTTTTGTACTATTAAATTTTAAAAAATGGAATAAAATGAAGATTTTTTTTTAAAATTACATCATTTTGCTTTTATTAAAATTTTAATATCTATCAATTTTCGTAATCAACATCTTATAAGTTTATTGAATTTTTTTTATTCATTTAAAAAAAATCTTATTTATTAACAAAAAAAATAAAAACAATGAAAAAACTGTTTTCAATTATTGCTGCTTTAATGCTAACTTTCAGTCTTACAATGGCTCAGCCCGTATCCGACATGGGAATTATTCCGGTAGGTGTAACCTTAAATTCTATCCTTCGGCTCAACATTTCAAAAGGTGGAAACATAGAATTTGTAGTTAGCACCATTAGCCAATTTGAGCAAGGAATACCAAATTCTGATATTTACGACACAAAATTTACAGTCGCTTCGTCGGTAGATTTTGATGTTTATATGTATGCCGACAATACCCATCTTGTGGGACAAGCCAATCCGACTGCCAATTTAATGCCTTTAGACAATATCGGCTTTACGGTATCCGAAGATGGTTCGGGTGTTCCCGTTACTAACTGGTCAATTCAATCTGTTTTATCGTTTTTAAACAATGTTTCTTCCACTCGGATTGTAATCGGAGTTCCCGGTTTAGCTGCCGGTGATGGTTTGAAAAATAGTTTTATAATCAATTGGGAATTAGCCACATCTGCCGTTGTAGCTGCTAATACAACCAAAAAAACATTGCTTGCACAAAGTTTAGCCGGCGATAGATACATAGCGAATGTTTATTTGCTTTTGCAAAAAAAGTAAACGGCTATTTTCTTTCGTTCATTATTATTTTTTTGAATTTAAAAATTTTAAAAAAGAATTTTGAGTTTAGTTTAATTATGCTTTAAAACCTGCAAGTCATTGTATCAATCTGTTAATAAACAGCTTATTAATTATTTATTTGAAAGCATTTTGTAAACAATTGATACGGTGTTTCTTAATTCGTTAGCCTAAGACTTGCGGATTTTAAAATTAATATTATTTTTTTTTTAGAATTTTGATAAAGAGCTATTTACGCAGCCAAAAGGTTAATGAACTATTAATTATACAAACGAATTTAATATTCTAAATTCAAATGAAGTATTGTTTGTCCTTTATTTTTGTAATACTGTTTTTAAATACCAATGCTCAGCGGACAGTAACCTCGCGCTTACGAATAGATAACGGTGGAAGTGTCAATTTTTTTTTCAATACCATTGGCAAAATGCAAACCGGAATTACTTATACGGAATGGACTCAATTAAGCATCTACTACAAAGATACTACTGCCGTTTTGCCAGACCCCGTAGAAAACTGGGTATTAGATGTTAAAGCTCGAACTCCCGATATGGAAGGTGCCGAAGGAAATACTTTGGACTTGAGAACCATACAATTGGTAGCCAGCGGCGGTGGAGGCAATACTTATGCAGCCAAACAGTTTTTAACAAATTTAGATTTTCAACAATTAGCTAAAGGACCGGAAACTGCACCCGGAGTTACAAAAGTTAAAATAAGCTATTTTTGTGGCGAAAATGGAAGCGGATTTACTTTATTAGGAAAAAAATCGGATTTTTATACCGTAGATATTATTTTTACGCTTCGACCCGAAATTGCACCTTAACTGTTGAAAATTTTGGAATTTGAAAATTTGAAAAATTTGAAAATAATTGAATTACAAAAATACTGTAAATATACTTTAAACGGTTATAATTTGAGCTTTTATTTTTATGTAAGTGCTTTGTAATTAAAATTTTGCCAAAGTTTTAAACTTTGGCAAAGTTACCGTTTGCAGTATAGTAATTTTGATAAAGTTTAAAAACGAGTCTTTTTATTTTGCGGGAAAAATGAATTTTTACTTTTCCTGCATGTTTTATGAACAATCAATAAGGGAATAAGGTTTTATTTTTAGTTCATTATAATTTTTGCCAAGCGAATAAGGTTGATTTTCAAATTGTTATTCGTTTAGTAACTAAAAATAAAACTCGCGCCCTTTCTTATTCCTTGATTTCTTTTTTTGAAAAATAGAGGGATTTGTTTTTTCTTTTTTTACAAAATAAACAGACTAATTTAAAACGTTTGCAAAGTTCTAATTAAAAAGAAATTACATAAAAATAAAAAAAATTCAAATTCCAATCGGTTGAAGTATAACACAATTTTTTTTAAAAAAACTGAAAAAATTAACAAAGTGCAAATATGATTTCATTTATAAAAAAAATTATACTGATATTTTCACTTTTGCTATCTCAATACCCAATTTTAGCTCAACAAAATGCTGAGTTCGTTAATTTACGCTTTTTACTCAACAAAAAAGAAATTTCTGCCAACCAAACCTTTTTTGATATTTTAATTATAGAAAATACATCAAATCAAGATATTACATTTAATTTGCATATCAACGTGCCACGAAACTGGAACTTGATAGGACCGGCGGTAGAAAAAATATTTTTACCGGCAAATCAATCCATTTCCCAACCCGTGAGAGTAGCCGTTGGAAGAGAAACTACCGGAGGCGTTGGGTACAGCGTAACGGCTAATGCAATCAATTCTTCGGGGCAAATAATAAATACGGCAAGTTGTTTTTTTAGTTTGCCCATCAAACACGATTTGCGAATTGTAACCAATCAACAGACTCAATATTTCGACCATAGAAACTTAGAAAGTACTTTTGGGATAACCTATAAAAACTTAGGAAATACAACCGAACTCCTCGATTTGAAAATAGTACCCGACAATTGGCTTTCGATAAATTCGCCCAATAACAACTCCACTTTGTATAAATCATTTGAGCTAAAATCGTTAAAAGATACCACTCTTTTGTTTTCGACCTATTTAAACCCTAAAGCAGATACTAAATCGCGCAATTTTTTTAATTTGGGTGTTGAAACAAAAACTTCGGGTTCTGATTTTTTTAAAAATTCATTGTGGTTCAAATATTTAGATTGGCAGTTTATGAACGAACTGAGCGAAGACCAATTTCCATTGATAATTGAATCTTCTTTACAAAATCTTTTTTCCGATAGCAAAATTGATTTGCGATTGAATATTTACGGGAATATTTTATTAAAAAACGAAAAAAAAATTTTTTATCGTTTTGAAAATAGAAGAAATAACAAAAATTTATGGCTCGATTCTTATTGGTACACCGGTTTTAAAACTCCAAAAACCGAATTACTTATTGGCGACTATACCGGAAATTTTGAACAAAATATGTATGGGCGCGGTTTTTTTGTTTCGCAACAATTTGGAGATAATACCTTTAAATCCTCTATTACGCATCGACTTTTTTACTCAGAAATAAATTACGCCGCTTCTTTAATGCGAAAATTCAATTCAAAATATTCTATGGAGGTAGGAGGTGCTTTTTCTGATAATAAAACCGGTTTTTCTACCGATAAAGTTATTTTTGCCAAATTGAATTTGAGCACCAATCCCAATAATATCACCAATTTTAATTTGGGCGTAAATAAATTATCGTTTTATCAATTTGAAAACCAAACTTACAAAGGTTTAGGCTATCGTTTTAATTATTCCGGCAATTTTGAACGTTTTCGATTTACTATTAACAACGATTACGGTTCGCCTTTTTATGTAGGGTCGAGCAAAGGACGTTTTATTATACAATCAAACGCTTTGTATTCGTTGAAAAACAGCCGAAATAAAATCTATCTCAATTTGTCAAGCTATCGCTATCGACCGCCCTTTTTAGTCGAAGGAAAATGGACTGCCAAAAAATATTCTTCCAATGAAAATGTTAATTTTGTATTTCAGCATCAACTAAACGATTTTATGCTTTTAACTTCGGGCGTTTTATTTACCAATCAAGCCAGCAACAGCATCGTTGGGTTGTCGGAAGATGAACCCTTTGCCGTATATTCGCTAAAATCGGAATTTGGATTACGAATATTTGATAATAAAAGCTATAACAGCATTTATTTTTCAACTCGTTTGGGGTTCAATTCCAATTATCAATATTCTAATTATATTTTTAAAACGTATTTAGAACAATTAAATACAAAACCTTATTCCGTTTCCGAATTTAGAGCCAATTTTACAACTCGAAAATTTAGTTTATTTGGTGTTTACTTTACCGGACCCAATGAAATTTCGCAACAGTTTATTTATTTTTATACCGGTTTTTACTCCAAATCTTTTAGCATAATGACTTCTTTTGAAGATTATATTTACAAAAAAAATATAAAATTTGCTTTTAGAAGTTCCTACACAAAAGATTTAACTTTTAATAATTCTCGAACCAACTTAAATTCTCAAATTTTCTTCCTTTTAAAGAAAAATTGGACTATTAATTTACTCAACAGCATTTCTATTCAGCAACGCCTCGACAACGACGCAAGGCATTCGGTATATGTTTCGAACTATTTTGAATTGAATATAAAAAAAATGTTTGATTTTAAACAACCCAGAGTAAAATATTACAATCTGAATGCTATGTATTATAAAGATTTTAACGGTAACGACACACTCGACGAAAATGAAATGGGTGTTGGTAACGTATTTACAACCATTAATTTAAGCGATTCCGATACTTTAAATGCCAACCTTGAGGCAAGTAATTTGTTTATTCCGGCAGAACTTCTTTCCAATCAAGAGGGGAAGGTTTATTATGAAAATATTCCCGAAGGAAAATATTTTATTGATTATGAGCAAACACAAAACAACAACCAAGATTTTTATAACGAAGAACAAAAACATTTTTTTACAATCAACAAAGACACAACCATTTATATTCCTTTTAAAGAAAAAAATAAAATTTTAGGTAAAATAATCATGCACCGTGCAAAATTTTCTAAAGAACAGTATCCTTTGGGAAACATACGCGTAACTGTAAGTAGCAACGACCAAACTTATACTACCTTAACTCGCGAAGACGGTAGTTTTGAAATAACCATTCCCGTTACCGAAACTTATACCATAAAAATAAAAAACATTTACCACGAAAATTTTGACCTCAGACAAGAATACTTCAATGTGCGATTCAATGGATACAAAATATTTGAAGTAACTTTTGATTTAGATGAAAAAAAACGCGAAATTATTTTTAATAATAAGGAAGTTTATGAAACAGACGAAACGCAAGAAGAATACGATTCTTCTTTGGTTATTCAACAAACCAATTTGCGCGGCGAAATAACTGACGCTAAAACCTTACAACCCTTATTTGCTTCGGTTTTAGTTTATAACAACCAAACGGGTGCTTTAATCAGCGATATTACTGCGAGTGTAAATACCGGTAAATATTCTACCACATTTTTTACCGGCAGTAATTATTCGCTAACAGTCCGTTTCAATGGTTATTGGACTCATTATGAAGAATTAAACATCAATCAAATCATAAGCTTTGATTACCTTACCCGAAACATTTCGCTCACACGAATTGAAATAGGTGAATTAATTAAAACCAATAATTTATTTTTTGAAAAAGAAAAAACCGAACTTTCCGAAAATGCAAAAGTTGAATTGAAAAAACTTTCGGAAAAGCTCAAACGCAATCCCGATGTGGTTTTTGAAATTGGCGGACACGCTTGTGAGAAAGAAGCACAAACTACCGATGCTCAAAAATTATCGGAAAATAGAGCCGAAGTGGTAAAAAAATATTTAATTGATAACGGAATCACTTCAGACCGAATGATTACCAAAGGCTATGCCGATACAAAACCAGCCATAGAAACTAAAACCGAGCAGGGTTTTGCTCAAAACAGAAGAGTTGAATTGATTGTTAAAAAAGCCAATCCGGTTGAAAAAGAGCATTAAACAGTATCATTCTCCAATTTAGTGTTGAAGAAAACAAAATTTAAAAAGCAAAATAAAAAATTCTCTGTCTGAAAAGTTTTCAGCTATTTTTCTACAATTTCAATTTCTTCTTCTGTTAGTTCATACAGTTCGTAAACCATTTGGTCTATTTCTTTATCTGTTTGATTTATTTGAGTTTGCAACTCGTTTACTTTTTGTTTGGTGGTGTTGAAATAGTCGCGCCACTCGTTTGTTTCTTGTCCAAGCGAAAAACGTGCTTTTTGTTTGCCGATTTCAGTAATCAATTCCGAAAAACTCATTTCGTTGAAGTTTTCCAAGCGTTTGGTTATTTTTGGAAGTTTTTTATGGTCTTTCAACGAATTGATGAAATTTTGTTTTTCGGTTTGAAATGCTTTGTTTAACGAAAGCATTAAATCGGCTTTTTGGATGAAAGGTTGTTGGGCTTCTTTTGTAATTAAAACAAAAGGTAAATCTTTAATATAAATTGTCTTAACTTGCGCAAACACCCTACCTTTCTCCTCTGTAAGTATTTCGTAATAATAGTTTAGCAAACTGCTATTAAGTACTGTTAGAATAAATTTTAAATCAATATAAGTTTCAAATTCAGCTTTTGAAATTAAACAATGTACAGTTTTGTCGTTATGATAAGCGTTAAAATCGATTGTAGCAATTAATTTACTCGAAGTTTGTCGGTAAATAATTTTCGGTACTTTTTCCAAAATTTCAGGTGTAAAACGAAATGTATCATTTTTTTCAAGAAAATCTTTGTAATTATGTTTTAAGAAATTTACCGGTAAAGAATTATAATACTTATGAATTTGAGAACCTTTTATATATGGAATATCTCGTACATCAGATTTAGTTCCTTTATAAAAAACTTTATCGCCAATAGAACCCGATGCACGAGATTTTCCTCGTCCCTCAGTCCAGTAATTGTAGCCAACATCTTTAATTAAGAAAAACTGTTGAAATTTTGGATATTTTGAAAGTTTAAGAAAAAGCCCGTTACGTGCAATGAACGAATTTGTCTGGGCTTTTACGTAACCTTTTTCTCTATCTAAATCACTTTTCATTAACCAACCTGTTTGCTGTTTTTCTTTTTTTAAACGAATGATAGCCGTGAATACATTAGCATCTTCAAAAATTATTTTGTTACTAAAATCAACTATTTCAATTATTTGATTTTTTATTAGCAAATTTCTTAATTCTTTGAAATATTCACCTCTAATATAAGTATTTGGTGTAATAATTGATAGAAATTTGTTGGCTTTAATAAGTTGTAAACTTTTTTCAAAAAATGCAACATACAAATCATTATTGCGTCTAAAACTTGGGTAAAAATTTTCTAAGCTCTCTTTAATATCTGTTTCAAAAACAATTCGATACGGCGGATTTCCCAGCACCACATCAAAGCCGCCATTTTCCATGATTTCTTTA
>DYNA01000029.1:18257-33482 GCA_020721325.1 Paludibacter propionicigenes | reverse complement strand
CTATTTTTTTACTATTCGAATTTATATTTTTAACTTCGTAAAGTAGAATTAAGTACATCATCAGAATTTATTTTAGAAAAGAAATAGACAAAAATTGATATTTTTTCTATTTTTTTAAACAAAAATTGAAAAAAAAATTGAAAATACAAAATAGGAAAAATAGAACTTTTTGAAAAATAGGAATTTAAAAAAAATGATTTTTTTTTTTATAAACTTTAAAAAAAATATTTTTTTTACAAAATAAATTTGTACTTTTGAAACTCAAAAAATTTGAAAAAATAACAAATATTAAATATAAAACGTATGAAATTTGTAGTTTCCAGTACAGAGTTAGTATCTCATTTACAAGCTATTTCGAGAGTTATTAATCCCAAAAATACATTGCCGATACTCGACAATTTTCTGTTCGACTTGCAAGAACATGAATTGACAATAACCGCATCAGACCTTGATTCGACTTTGATAACTAATTTATTCATTGACAACACAGACGGTGGTGGAAAAATAGCCATCGAAGCCAAACGTTTGACCGATATTTTGAAAGAATTTCCAGAACAACCGCTAACTTTCGACATCAACATGGAAACTTTAGCTGTAGATATTTTATCTGAAAACGGTAAATTTAGCGTTGTTGGTCAAGAAGGCGACGATTTTCCAACTCTATCGGAATTGAACGAAGAAAATGCTCATACGGTAATAATACCAGCAGCTTCGTTGCTTCGCGGAATAAATAAATCGGTATTTGCAACAGCCGATGACGAATTGCGTCCGGTTATGAACGGTGTGTTTTTCCAAACCACTCCCGAACATACATCGTTTGTGGCTTCGGATTCACACAAATTAGTGCGTTACCGCCGCCACGACATTAAATCAAACGATGAAGCGTCTTTTATTTTGCCAAAAAAACCGGCATTACTTTTGAAAAATATTTTAATGAAAGAACACGAAGACGTAAAAATACAGTTTGATAGCAAAAACGCATTTTTTGAATTGACTAATTACAAATTGGTTTGTCGCCTTATCGAAGGACAATTCCCTGCTTATGAGACGGTTATACCAACAAGCAGTGCCAACAAAATGATAGTAGATAGATTGGATTTTTACAATTCACTCAAACGTGTTTCTGTATTTTCAAACCAAGCCAGTAATTTGATAAAATTAAAAATAGAAAACAATCAATTATTGGTTTCGGCACAAGATATTGATTTTTCAATTTCGGCTTACGAGCGTTTAAACTGCGAATATGAAACAGAAGAGCTTGAAATCGGTTTTAAATCGTCATTTTTACTGCAAATTGTAGATAATCTTCCTGCTACCGATATTTCGATAGAAATGGGCGATGCCTCACGCGCAGCTATTCTAACTCCGATAGATAAAGAAGATAGCGAAGAAGATATTTTGATGCTTTTGATGCCAATGATGATAAATTCGTAATTTTTATTATAAAAAAATATTAAAAAAAGCAAGTGGAAACGCTTGCTTTTTTTTTAAACTAAAACGAGATTATAAAATAAAAATGGAACTAAAATTAAAAAAGCCCATTGTTTTTTTCGATATTGAAGCTACGGGCTTAGATGTTGTAAATGACCGAATTGTAGAAATTTCAATATTAAAAGTTCACCCCAATGGAAAAGAAGAAAAACAAACATTTCGATTAAATCCAGAAAAACAAATAAGTAAAGAAGCCTTTGATATTCATGGCATTAGCGATGAAGCAGTAAAAAATTGCCCAAAGTTTAGCGAAATAGGCAAAGAACTTTTGTCGTATTTTCAAGGAAGCGACATAGGAGGCTACAACAGCATCAAATTTGATGTGCCAATGCTTGCGGAAGAATTTTTACGTGCAGAAATAGATTTTGACATAAAAAAAAGTAAACTAATTGATTCTCAGGTAATTTTCTTTAAAATGGAACAACGCACTTTGAGTGCAGCGTACAAATTTTATTGTGGAAAAGAGCTTGAAAATGCTCATGGTGCGGAAGCAGACACCTACGCAACTTACGAAGTTCTTAAAGGTCAAATAAATCATTATCCCGAATTAAAAAATGATATAGCTGAACTGGCTAAAATTTCTGAACAAAATCAAAATGCCGATTTTGCAGGTCGAATTATTTACAATGAAAAAGGTGTTGAGTGCATTAATTTCGGTAAGCACAAAGGTACTCCAGTATCGGAAGTTCTAAAAAAAGAACCCGGATTTTATAATTGGATGATGCACGGAGATTTTCCACGATATACCAAAAAAGTTTTGACAATGATTAAACTTCGTGAAGCTTTTTCAAACATCAGCATTAAATAATTTTTTACCAAAAAACTTTTCTATTTTATTTTTCTGAATTTTGAAATATATCAAAATTTAAAAAGCATTAACTTTGTATTTTAAGGGTTTATTTTCAAAAAAGTCAATAATGTTTTGAGCTGCCATATAAGCCAATTCGTCTCTTGTTTCATGCGTTCCGGTAGCAGTGTGAGGCGTCATAACAACTGAGTCGAATGAAAAAAGTTTTTCAGCAATTTTAGGTTCAAATTCAAACACATCGAGTCCAGCACCAGCTATTTGATTGTTTTCCAAAGCGTTAACTAAAGCGTCTTCGTGTACAACAGCACCACGAGCGGTATTGATTAAAAATGCAGTTTTTTTCATCTTTAAAAAAGCATCGGCATTGATAAGATGCTTAGTTTCAGCAGTTAAAGGACAATTTAATGACAAAACATCGGATTGTTGTAAAAGTTGTTCAAAATCAACAAATTGCGCTTCATACTTTTGTTCTTCATGCAAAGAAAGCTGTTTTCGATTGTGATAAATTATTTTCATACCGGCAGCTAAAGCCCTACGTGCGAGTGCTTTACCAATATTTCCCATTCCTAAAATTCCTAAAGTTTTGCCCCAAAGCGAAGTACCCAAATTTTTCATCAAACCCCACTCAAAATTTGGATTGAGCCTTAATTTTCTACTGCATTCATCAATTTTTCTCATAGTTGATAACATCAATCCCATAGCCATATCAGCGGTAGGTTCAGTTACAACATCGGGCGTGTTGGTAATCACAATATTTCGCTGGGTTGCAAATTCAACGTCAATATTGTTAAAACCAACGCCGTAATTGCTAATTATTCTTAATTTTTTTGCATTTTCTATAACTTTTGCATCAATTTTTTGTAAAAAAACCGAAATAATTGCATCAACATCTTTTGCCAATTCAATTATTTCTTCGTTGGAAAAAAATTCTTTATGGTATGGATAAATTACCTCAAAATTTTCAAAAATATGCTTTAAACCTTTCTGAGGTAATTGATATGTAATTAAAACTTTCATAAAAAATAAATTTGTAAAAATATTCTTTTAAAAATACACGATTATTTTTTCCAAGCTTTTAATTTTGCACTTAATTTTTCGCGTGCTATTTCTATTTCTTCAATGCTGTAAGGAAGTTCAGGATATTTTATATTCATATCAAGCAAAGTAGTATATAATTTATTAGCAATCAAATAATTACGATACCATTTTTGGTCAGATGGAATAATATTCCATGGTATTTTTGGGCTACATTTTTGAAAAATATCGGCATAATATTCTCTGTATTTAGGCCAATATTTTGCAGTTTCCAAATCTTCGGGATTGTATTTCCAATATTTGCTTTTATCGCTCAAACGCTCATAAAAACGCTCACTTTGTTCTTCTTCCGAAATGTGCAAATAAAACTTTAAAATTTTAGTTCCAGTGTCTTGCAGAAGTTGCTCAAAAGCGTTAATGTATTGAAAACGTTTATTTGCCATATCATCATCAACAAGCCCTAATACTCTGGTAACCAGAACGTCTTCATAATGAGACCGATTGAAAATTTGTATCATACCTTTTGCAGGTGTAAATTGGTGTACACGCCATAAAAAATCGTGCGCCAATTCATTTTCAGTTGGTTTCTTAAATGACTGAACTTTAACACCTTGCGGATTTAATATTCCAAAAACATTGCGTACCGTTCCATCTTTTCCACCAGCGTCAAGAGCCTGAAGTATAACAAGTAAGCTCTGTTTTCCTTCGGCATATAAATTCTCTTGCAAAATGGATATTTCTTTTAAAATATCTTCGGTTTCTTGTATGGTTTTCTTTTTACTAAGCTCTTCAGGAGCTTTGGTAGAAATTGATAAAAGGTCTATTCTTTCCATTTTAAAATTATAAAAAAAGTAAGTATTTTAATTAGTAAAATTTTACAGAAAAATTTATATTTTTTCTAAAAGTTTAGTTATTAACAAAGTCATTTTGGGTTCTACGGCACCTGCAACGTTTTGCACTTCATCGTGGGTTGTTTCGCCGTTTGGGTCCACCGGCGCACTACCGTTGGTAATGACCGACATACCAAAAACTTTTATCCCCATGTGATGCGCTACAATGGCTTCGGGTACGGTGGACATTCCGGTAGCGTCTGCCCCCATTTTTCTAAACAGAGCATATTCAGCAGGCGTTTCGAGTGTAGGACCGGAACTGCCAATGTAAATGCCTTTACGAACTTTCAAATTAAGTTTCTTGGCAATTTTTTTGGCTTTTTTCAATAAATTTTGGCAATAAACTTTGCTCATATCGGGAAAACGCGGACCCAATTCATCGAAATTTGCACCCATCAAAGGATTGACAGGAAAATGATTGATGTGGTCTTTGATAAACATAATATCACCGGTTGCATATTTGGGATTTAATCCTCCTGCGGCGTTTGAAACAATTAAAGTTTTAACACCCAAAAATTTCATAACTCTCACAGGATAAGTAACTTTGTCCATTCCGTATCCTTCGTAAAAGTGAAAACGACCTTGCATGGCAACCACTTTTTTTCCACCCAGCTCTCCTAAAATTAAATTTCCGTTATGCCCCTCAACCGTTGAAATAGGAAAATTCGGAATGCTTGAATAAGGAATGATAGTCGCGTCGCTGATTCTGTTGCCCAATCCACCCAATCCGCTTCCTAAAATGATGCCTACTTCTGGCTGATAATCAATTGTTTGCAATATAAATTTTGCAGTTTTTTCAAAATTTTCGTCCATTTTTAATAATTTGTGTTGTTAAAAATATTGATTTTTTATTTATTCAAAAATACAAATTATTTTTTATTTTTAAAAATAAATTTTAAAATATTTTAAGAATATCACTTGTTTTTGTATTTTTGTGTTTTTAAAGCCAAATTTGGGATAAATAACAAAGGATATGAATGAATTATTGATAATAAAAGAAATTGAGGAAAAACTTTCTACTAAATTAATTGAGTTAGATGATAAAAACTTTATTATCAGCAATTTTAATTCATTTACTTTGAATAGTAGTAAAAAAATAGTAGCAATTAATCTTTCCGAATCAAATGTATCTTTGGTTTTGTTTTTGTTAAAAAAAATTAATTCTTTAGAAAAATTAATATTAGATTCGTGTCAGATTATTGAAATTGATTTTTTAGAAAGTTTTCCCTATTTAACTCATTTAAGCCTGAAAAACAATAAGATAACAAATTTATTACCTCTTCAATATTGTAAAGGATTAAATACAATAATTTTACCGGAAAATTTAATTTCAGATATCACTATTTTATCACAATTAGATAGTTTAATGCAAATTGATTTGTATACCAATAAAATATCTGAAATAACAGCGTTAAGTAATTTGAAATATGTAACTTGGCTCGATTTGAGAGAAAATGAAATTAAAAATATTCAACCCTTAGAAAATTTAACGAATATAAATCAATTAAATCTATATAGCAATGATATTCAAGATATTAGCACAATTTCAAAACTAAAGAATTTAACACATTTTACTGCCGGTTTAAATCATATTCGAGATTTGGGTTCGTTGAGTGAATTAACTGAATTACAGTATGTTAATCTACGCGATAATAAAATTTCTGATATAAAACCACTTGAAAAACTTATAAAAATAAAAAAACTTAATTTATGGGACAACAAAATAGAAAATGTTGATGCGTTATCAAATTTGAAGCTACTGAGCTATTTGAATTTATCTGAAAATTATATTGAAAATATTGAGAGCTTATCTAATCTTAATAATCTGAAAATCTTGAGTTTAGAAGGAAATAAAATTTGTGATATTTCAAAACTAAAAGACCTTAAAAAGCTTGAAAAACTTGACCTTCGCTCTAATTTAGTCAAAAAATTGACTCTGACTTTAACACAAAATTTAAGCGAAATAGCCTACATAAATTCATGGGATTATGAGGGCTTAAACTTGTACAATAATCCGTTAGAATTTCCGCCTCTTGAAATAATAAAACAAAAAAAACAAGGTATTTTAAACTTTTTTGAAGAACTGCAAAAACACAAAGACACGGATTCTCTTAATGAAGTTAAAATGATAGTAATAGGTGAAGATAGAGCGGGAAAATCGTCGATAGTAGAAGCTTTGAGTAATCCGGCTTATCAATTTCACCACAAAGAAACCACTCAGGGAATAAACATTATCGAATGGAAAATTGATGCAAAAGAAATAAAAGAATTAGAGACATCTAATTCATTGAAATACAAAGAATTAAATGTAAATATTTGGGATTTTGGCGGTCAAGAAATTTATCATGCAACCCATCAATTTTTTTTAACACGACACTCGGTCTATCTGCTTGTTTTTGAAGCGAGAAGAGATATTCGACATGTGGATTTTTATTACTGGCTTAATATTATAAAAGTACTAAGTAGCAACAGTCCGGTTTTTGTAATTTTAAATAAAACAGATTTACCTCACAAAAGTTTACCAATTGCAAATTACCAAGAAACTTTTCCAAATATTATAAAATACATAGAAGTAAGCTGCTTAAATGAATACAAACATACGATTGATTTTTTACGAAAAGAAATAAAAAAATTGATTTTAAATAAAGAGCTTTTGCCCGAAATGGGCATTGCACTCCCAAAAATTTGGGTTGAAATACGAAAAAGAATAGAAAATTGGATACAAAAAGGCAATTTTTTTATGGATTTGAACCAATACATAGAAATTTGCGCCGATTATCAGATGCCCGATGAGCGGGCATTGTATTTATCAAAATATTTTCACCAAATTGGGGTTTTTCTTCATTTTCAAGACAATGTGCATTTGAACGATACCTTATTTTTAAATTACCAATGGCTTACCAATGGAATTTATAAAGTTTTAGACGATACCGAAATTATAAAAAATAAAGGTCGATTCACTAATAATGATTTAATAAGAATCTGGAATTCAAATGAATATGAAAATAAACGCAGCGAATTGCTCGCCCTAATGAGCCACGAACACTTTAATATTTGTTTTGAATTATCTGCCGGAGTTTTTCTCGCACCGCAACTATTAAGTGAAGAAGCCGTTGATTACCAATGGAATGAGAGTTCAGAAACTTTGCAATTTGAATTTAGATACGACTTTATGCCAAAAGGAATTTTAACACAACTAATTGCCAAAAGTCATAAAGAAATATCAGAAGGAAAATTTTGGCGTTATGGAGTGTTATTAGAATATGAGAATACGCAAGCTATTGTTATAGAATATTATTTTGAAAAAAAAATACAAATAAAAGTTTCCGGTGAAAATAGCAAAGACTTTTTAGGAATTATCCGCAAATATATAAAAGAAATCAATAAAAAGTTTAAAAATCTGAATATCAGCGAAATGATTCCTTGTCACTGTAAGCGATGCGTACAAACAAAAAATCCGCATTTTTATGACTATTCCAATTTAAAAGAACGCTTAAAAAAAGGCAAAACCACAATAGAATGCTATCAAAGCTTTGAAAATGTGAACATTTATGAATTGCTTTTTGCTGTTGGCAACCAAAATACACAAATGGACGACATTGTGTTTTTGATTTCAAAAAATGAGCTGGAAAAAGCTATTAACTTACTTTTAAGTATTGTGCGAAACGATGACGATTTAGCTTACAATCAAGTTATTTTGGTTTCTTCGCGATATAACGCACTCAAAAACAATATGATAGAAGGAACGCTATCGGAAGATGAGATTAGTCAAGAAAAAGCACAAATCAGAAAATCACTTTTAGCCATTATAAAACAATATAAAATCGAAAATTAATTTTGCAAAAAAAATGATAAAAATTTATTTAATTATTCTCGGATTGGCCTTTTTTTTTATTCGCGCTCAAGCCCAAATTTTAGAAAATAAAAATCTAAAATTTGAAGATAAAATCTATCTAACAGGAGTTAAAACATTAGAAACCAAACGTTTGGATTGGGAATTTTCTTACCCTATTGTAAAACTTAATTCTAATGAACAATTAGTGATTTCTTTTGATTTTTTAGATAAAAATTTACACGATTTTTATTACACCCTGATTCATTGCGATAAAAATTGGAATGTCAGTAATTTGATTTACAGCGAGTTTGCAACCGGATTTGAAGAAAATACCATAAATGACTATTTTTTTTCCATCAATACCTTTGCAGATTATGTTCATTATAAAATACTTTTTCCAAATAACGATGTAAAACCTTTAATATCAGGTAATTACTTATTAGTAGTGTACGAAGGAAATACGGAAAATTTGGTTTTGAGCAAAAAAATCTATGTAGCTGAAAATAAGATAAATATCAATGCCGAAAGCAAACGTTCGCTTGTGCTAAGTAATGGAAATGCAGGGCAGAGAATTGATTTTTCAATTTTTAAATCGACCAATGAAATAATACCTGAAAACTTACAAGTTACTGTGCAACAAAATGGTAGAACGGACAATTTAAAAACAAATTTGAAACCTCAATTTCTATCAAAAGAAAAAATTATTTTTCAAGACGAAATAGAAAATACATTTGAAGGAGGAAACGAATTTCGACATTTAGACATTAAAACAGAACGATTTGCTGCTTTGGGAATAGAGGATATTTATTACGAAAAGCCATATTATCATTGTAAAAAAATGATTGAAACTGCTCGAAATTACAAAAAGTATGAAGCAAATCAAGATTTAAACGGCGATTTTAGCATTATTAAGGAAGGAAATGACGATAGTTACCAATCTGCCGACTACTTTTTTGTTCATTTTCGCTTAAATTCTGCTTTTGAGCTGCCTAATAGTAAGATTTATTTAATTGGAGCCTTTTCAAACTGGCAAACGATTGATGAAAACGAGCTTTTTTACAATTTTGACACTCAAAATTACGAAACCAGTTTGTTTTTAAAACAAGGCTATTACAATTATGCTTATGTTGTAAAAAATTTGAAAACAGAAAAATTAGATTTTTCCTATTTTGAAAAAAGTTTTTCAGAAACCGAAAACAAATATTTGATTTTAGTTTACGATACCAATCCTTTCAACAACTATCACCAATTAATTGGTTATAAAATCTTTAGCACGGTTCAATTTTAAAAATTTATTCGGTACAATTTTTTTCTAAAACCTCAGCAGCCTCAGAAAAACCCAATTTTTGAGCTTTTTTCAAAAAGAAACAGGCATTTTTTTTATCGTTTTCTTTTAAACTAATTAATGCCAATTGATAATAGGCTTCAGCCATATTAGGCATGTAATCAATAACTTGCGAAAAATCTGTTTTGGCAGCATTCCAATTATTGGTTTGCAAAAATAATTTTCCGCGCTCCAATAAATAATCCGGTTTCGGATTTTTGGCAATTAATTGATTAATAGCTTTTAAGGCATTCCAAGTTTCTCCCAAACTAATTTGATACTTAATTTGTTGAAAAAACAAATCTTCGTTATCCGAATCGTATTTTAAACACAAATCAATATCAGTTAAAGCAGATTGAAAATTGCCAAGATAAGCATGAGTTTCTGCTCTTAAACGATAATAATTTAGATTAAATCGATTTATTTTCAACAAATTTTCACAATTTTCTAATGAAAATTTATATTTTTTAAGTTTATTTGAAGTTTTAATCAACAAAATTAAATACTGTTCGTTGAATTTGTCAATTTCACTCGCCTTTTTTGCATCTAAGTAAGCATTTTTATAATCTTCAAATTCAAAAAGTAGTTTTCCTCTCAAAAAAAGTGCTTTGTCAGCATTTATATTATCGTTTAAAATCTCATCAAGAGTTTCAAGAGCTTGTTCTTTTTTATCTATTTTTATATAAAATTCTGCTTCAGCTAACTTTATCTCTTCGCGTGTGTACCAATCATTTAGCCAAATTTCTTTCCAACTTTGGCTATTTTTTAAGGTTTCAAAATCTGAGTCGAGTTTAATTTGAGCTTCCGACCATTTATTTTTTGATTGTAAATGATGTTTTAAATAAATAAACGCTTTTTCAGGGCGATTCAACTTTGCGTAACACTTTGATAAATAAATAGTTGAAAAAGATTTATCAAATTTTTCCAATTTTTCAAATTCTTGAATAGCATTTTCAAAATGATTTAAAAAATATTCAGAAAGAGCTATTTTTTTTAAAACATCATTGTTTTTTTGCTTTTCATAAATCTCCAAAAACAAAGTTTTAGCTTCAGCAAAATTTCCTTTTTCAAAAAAAAGATTTGCGGTAAAATATTTATCATCTAAGCTTTGTATTTGTGCAAAACTTGAAATAATTAAACTATTAAATATCAATAAAAAATAAAATATCTTCATAATTTTAATATTTTTTTAAGGTTCAATTCCTTTTTCAGGTTTTGTATAAACATGAATAAATCCGGTAAGAGTTTTTACTTCGCTGCCGGTAAGCCGTTTTTCCCAAATATCGCAAATGTAATAATAAACTCCATCGCTAACTTTATTTGAAGTATTCAAATAAGTTCCGTCCCAATTTACTTTTCTGTCATCGGTTTTGTAAACCAATTCGCCCCAACGATTAAATATCTGAATATCAAGTTTTTCAACCGAATAAAACGAAGTAGCCATAAAAATATCATTTAGCCCGTCGTTGTTGGGTGTAAAAACATTCGGAAGCGCAAAATCGGAACACATATCAATGCAAACTTTATTACTTTTGGTACTTTCGTTGCCCAAAGTATCTAAAGCCGTAACAACGTAACAACCAGCAAGTGTTTGATTATCAACAAAATGCTTATAGGTTGTATCGTTCGGAGCTTGCGGTTTTTGAATGGTAGCCAAAAGTTCCAATTCGCCATCTATGCTCGACGAATAATATACTCTATATTCTTTAAAATCAGTAGTATTGCAATCTCTTGGCGAATTTGTCCATGTTAAAAAATTATAACCTTCGTCGCAAATACTTCTAACATTTAATAAGGGCGGACAAGGCGGCGTTAAATCGACCGGCGTGGCACAAATTTTTTGAGTTGCATTAAAAAGCGGTTTCGGGTAAGTCCCCACAATGTACGCGCCTTCGGTAAGTACGTAATAGCAATATTCTTGGCCGTTTTGCAAATTCAAATCGGTGTAAAAAGCTGAATCTGAAGTTGCTATCTCTTCAAACGCAAAAGTTGATTTATTTTGTCGATAAATATGATACAAATAATTTTTCCATGGAACTCGCTCATTTACAGTAAGTAATATGCGTTTATCGTTTGGTGAAGCCATTAAAAAAGCCGATGCACCCGAAGATGATGCTCCGATGACTTTCCAAACTCCATCGCCATCGGGGTCATTGAAAACACCAACATTGTAATTGTACTGTTTTTGCAGTGTATTTAATTGATTATCAATGAAAATAGTGTCATTCAATCCACCTAAAATGAAATGTTCCGTAACACCAATTTCACCTTCGCCCGCCCAAAGCTCGTAACGATATGGCGGAGGCGTAAGTATCGAATCAATCTCAGTGGGTTTAGACCAAATTACTTTCACAATTCCCTCATTTTCAGATGTTTCATCAACAGTTACATTGGTTAAAACCGGTATTCCTTGTGCCAAATCGGTACACGCTTCCTCAGAGGCATAACTCTCTGCACCATCAACAAAATAAGCTATTACACGATAACAATACAAATAACCGTGTGTTAATTTTTTATCATCATCAATAAAAGTAGTATCATTAATATTTGGCAAAGTCGCCAGCAGTTTAAAATTGGTATAAGTCGGAATACCTGTTTCGCAATGCTTGGGCGTCCAACCGGAAGCTTCTTCGCGCCTATATAGCTTATAACCAATAGCTTGCGTACATTTTTCCCTGTTCCAACTCAAGGCTATTAAATTGTTGGTGGCATTAGCTTGCAAATTTTCAGGAGCAGGCGCAACTACCGTTATATCAACCTTTTGCGTGGTTGTCATTGGCAAATCGCAACCCGAACAATTGGAATAGCATTCATCGCAATTAAAATCCACCGAATCTCTGGCTTTAAAAACCACAGTATAAGGATTTTTAGCTACATGCGTACAATTGGTTTGCCACGAAAAATGCGAACTTACACTTCCAATCCCCACTTTTTTTTGAAAAAAAGCCTTAGAATCATCAACTTCATAAACACCTCCATACGATTCGAGGGTTATTTTTTTAGATTCCGGGTCTTGTGCCGAAACATCAAAATCAATTGATTCTCCGGCAGTTACACACCAATTTTGCAAAGGACTGACCGTAGGAAAAAGATTTTTAGAATTGATAACATCAATTTGCATATCGCGAATCATGCTACTAATTTTTACGCCCTGTCGCCACTCCGAAATTTCGATAGCCACGTTGTACGCACCCGGATACATGGGCGTATTCCAGACCAAATCACCTGTAATTGGGTCAATATAAATGGGTTCTAAACTCGACTCGGGGAAAACATAATTCGGAATCGGTTCGCCATCAACACCCAAACAAACCACCAATTTGTATGACAAACTGTCGCCATCGGGGTCAAAAGCAGCCGGATTATAAACAAATCGAGAGCCGACCGCTCCTTTATCGTGAGGCGGATTAAGCAAAAGAGGCGTACTATTTTGCCCCAAAAGCGGGTTGATTTGCAGTGTAGTCATAATTGAAAAAGCCACATTGACCGACGATGGAATGTTCACAACTCCCTCATTTCTATTGAAATCGAGCATAATTATTGAATACGAACCCGGTCCCGGATAAGTATGATTCGCTGTATAAGTATTGCGTTTTATCGTATTGCTTACATAAGAAACATTGCTGCGCCCCACCGTTTGCTCAGTATTATCGCCCCACATAAAAATCAGTTCCTCGCGGTCTGCCTGAAGATTTCCGTAAGCCGTATAGGTAGTAACGGTTACTTCAAAAGTAAGCGGACCAATTTGTTTATAAGTAATTTCGCCCGCTCTATTGTGTGTAGCAAAAATTTTTGCAATAACAAAAAATAAAATTATAATCAAAAATATATATTTTTTCATCTGCTAATATTTTTATAGACCTTACAATCTGAACGTTAGTCTAACCATCACTTGCATTTAATAAAAAAAGCTTAAACTTATTTTTATTTTCAATACAATTTATAAATAAGTCAAATACAAGTATTCAATTTTAAATTATGAAAGTTAATTATTTGAATTTCAACATTTTATATTCAAATTACTTTACAAAAAAAAATAATGAATTAAAATATAGAAACTACAAAATAAATCAAATACAAAGAACTTTTTTTATAAAATTCCGTAAAAAAATTTTTCAAATTTATAAAAAAAAACATTTCACGACTAATTTTTTTTTATAAATATTCTTAAAAAATTTGCTTTCGCTAAAAAAAAAAATTTTACTTTCGCTAAAAAAAAAATTTGCTTTCGCTAAAAAAAAATCTTAAAAATCAAATTCAATTGATTTCAAATGAATTAGATTTCAATAAATTATCTAATTTAAAAGCTTCTTCAAAATCGTTGTATTTAAAAACCACTAAATTCGTTTGGTCATCAAACAAATCGGTCATAACAGTCAATTTTATTGTTACTTTTTTAATACTTGCAGGAGCTTTCAACGAAAATTTGAGCCAAATAGCTTCCACATTGTAGTCTTTTTCCTTAAAAATAACATCATTTGAAGCTTTCGATTGATTAAAAGCCATCGAAAAATGTTCTTTTATGTATTTGGTACAAAAAAAATCGTACTGTAAATGCTGATTACTTTTACCAGAATTCAAATTAATTCCGTACTTTTGATAAATAATTTTTTCAAAATCGTCTATAAAAATTTTGAAAAGCAAATCAAAATTTTTTGTCTGCGAATTATACTCAATATTGACCAAAGCAATGTGCAATGGGTGATTTTTAGCTTCTAAAGTTTTAAAAACAAATAAACTGAACAAAAAAATAAAAAAAAATCTCATATTTGCAAATTATTTTTTAATTTTATTTTATATGAAAATATTCATTCTATATTTACAATTGGGCTTTGAACACATAGCCGATTTTGCGGGTTATGACCACATTTTATTCATCACAACCCTTAGCGGAATTTACTTATTTAAACAATGGCGACAAGTACTAATTCTTGTAACTGCCTTTACCATAGGACATTCCATTACATTGGCACTGTCCACATTGCAACTTGTAAATATTTCAACAAAGTTAATAGAATTTTTGATTCCAGTAACCATTTTGGCAACAGCATTTTCAAATATTTTAGAAAAAAATGCCATTTACGACAACCGAGCCTATCTTTTTAGATACACTATGGCATTGATTTTCGGACTCATACACGGTTTAGGATTTTCAAATTATTTACGAAGTCTGCTTGGCTTAGAGTCCAATATAATTAAGCCGCTTTTGGCTTTTAATATTGGATTGGAGTTGGGACAAATCGTTATTGTCTTCATTATACTCATGCTTTCGTATCTTTTTGTTTCAAAATTAAAATCGCCGCAACGCGAATGGAATTTAGTTATTTCGGGAGCTGGTTTAGGAGTTTCCCTCATAATGGCAATCGAACGATTTTTTCTTCTTATCGGAAAATAAATTTAAAAAATCAAACATATACTTTTTTATGAAAAAAAATATTTACATTTTACTTGTTTTATTAATTTCGTGTACACCCGAAGCCCAACGGCGATCAAAAGTAAAAATTTCTATGGAAAATAGAGGCACGATTGGTAAAAAAGCAATGGTAGTAACGGCTCACCCCGAAGCTTCAAAAATAGGAGTTGAAATATTAAGAAAAGGAGGAAATGCCATAGATGCTTCAGTATCAGTGAGTTTTGCATTAGCCGTATGTTTTCCATCTGCCGGAAATATTGGTGGCGGTGGTTTCGCAGTCGTTCGATTAAAAAATGGAGAAACCGCAACGCTCGACTATCGTGAAAAAGCACCTACTTTAGCAAAAAGAGATATGTTTTTAGATTCTAACGGCAATGTAATCAACGATTTAAGTGTTTTATCGCACAAAGCCTCCGGCGTTCCGGGTGC
>DYNA01000029.1:0-18157 GCA_020721325.1 Paludibacter propionicigenes | reverse complement strand
AAAATTATTTCCATGCCGCCGCCTTCAAGTGGTGGAATAGCACTTATTCAATTATTACAATCCGTTGAAGGCTATAGAATTAGAGAATTTCATTCCGTAAAGCACATTCATCTTTTTGCAGAAGCCGAACGCCGTGTTTATGCCGACAGAGCAAGCTATTTGGGTGATAGCGATTTTTTTCCGGTTCCAATTGAGAAACTTACTAATTATGAGTACAATATGGAACGCATGCAAAATTTTAATTCGCTCAAAGCCAGCAACTCTACTGAGATAAAAGCCGGAAAAATAGAGCTTTACGAAAGTGAAGAAACGACACATTTTTCTATTGTAGATGAAGAAAAAAATGCGGTTTCGATAACTACCACATTGAATACAAGTTACGGAAGTGGAATCGTTGTAAGCGGTGCCGGTTTTTTATTAAACAATGAAATGGACGATTTTAGCATAAAACCCGGATTTCCAAATGTTTACGGTCTTGTAGGCGGCGAAGCCAACGCCATTGAACCCAACAAACGAATGCTCAGTTCCATGACTCCAACCATTGTTTTAAAAGACAACAAATTATTTTTGGTAGTAGGCTCGCCGGGTGGTTCAACCATTATAACTTCTGTATTTCAGGTAATTACAAACATCATTGATTTCAAAAAAACAGCCATGCAAGCTGTAAAAGCTTCCCGTTTTCATCATCAGTGGCTTCCCGATTATATTTCTTACGAGCGAGAACGACTTGATACACTGGTAATTGCAGAGTTAGAAAAAATGGGACATACTTTAAAACCGCGCTCATCGATAGGCAGAGTGGAAGCCATTTTGGTTTTAGCAAACGGAATGCTCGAAGGTGCTGCCGACCCACGCGGAGACGATTGGGCTGAAGGTTTTTAACATTTGATATTTATTGAATATGAAATACTTAAAATATAAATAAAATTAATTTATAAAAAAAGTATAGATTTTGACGATTGTTATTTCGTAACTTCAACTTTGCCAAAGTTTTAGAACTTTGGCAAAGTAAAAAAATAAGCAAGTTATTTTTTACGAAGTTCAATAATCGTAATTTCAGGCAAAATACCTACGCGCCCGGGATAACCAATGCACCCAAAGCCCCGATTTACATACATAAATTGCCCGTTTTTTTCAAACAAATCCGCCCAATCTTTGTATTTATATTTTACCGGGCTCCACCTAAAATCGCCAATTTCGATGCCAAATTGCATACCGTGTGTATGACCGCTCAAGGTAAGTTCTACCTTATTTTGATGTTTTAAAACCTTTTCGCGCCAATGCGTAGGGTCATGAGAAAGTAAAACGGTAAAATTTTTGGAATCGATATTTTCCAACGCTTTGTCCAAATCACCTTTTTGAGGAAATGGGGGAAGCCCCCAATTTTCAACTCCAGCCAAATAAATTGTGTCACCATTTTTTTCGAGAGTTATATTGGTGTTATTAAGCCATTTAAGCCCCATTTCAATTCCATATTTTTCCAATTCTTTTAAGTTTTGTAACCTTTCTTGTTCACTTTGCCAATAAACATAACTTCCGTAATCGTGATTTCCCCAAACAATATACTTCCCGTAAGGTGCATGCAAATTTTTTATAGCCGAAATAAACCTTTTTGCTTCAATAGCCTTATTATTAACCATATCTCCTGTAAATAAAATTACATCAGGATTCTGATTTTGCAATAAATTAAAACCGTCTTTAACTTTATCGACACTATCGAATGTACCTAAATGTAAATCAGATAATTGAGCAATTTTAAAACCATCAAACTGAGTAGGTAAATTATCAAAATACAATATTTTTTTATGTACTTGAAAATTATATTTTCCAAAATTAACCCCGTAATTTAACAATAAAAACATAATGGAAGCCACTGATAATGAGAACAAATTCCAAATATAAGACCGTGAAATCAATTCAGCCGTTCTAAAATGAACGGCAGACTGAAAAAGCCATAAAAAACTACGCAAAATATCTTCAACTAAAAAAGAAGTTGCAAGAATCATTTTAGCGACCGTAAAGGAGAATGCAATTCCAAAAAGAATTGATGTAGAAGTACTTACACTTTCAAAACCGTTTGAACCAGCTTTTGCAAAAAGAAAAACACCAACAAGTGTTAAAACAACACTAAAGGCATATAAAATATTAAAAATTCGCAAATGCGAAAAAAATAAAACACTTCTTAAACCGAAATACGAATAAATTTCAAAAGCCAAAAGAAGCGAAAAAAATATAATAATTGGTAACATTTTCATATTATTTAGTTTTAAAATCGAAAAAATTTTGAGCAAATAAAATCAATAAAAAAATAAAAACGATATTTTTCAATAAAATTTATGATTTTTTAGTAATTTATTTAGAATAAATCTAATTTAGTAAATTAATTTTTTATAGTAAAAATTTTATTTATTTTTGAACATTTTCAATAAAAAAATAAATAAATGAAACGTGTATGGCACTAAGCCACGAAAACTTAGTATGTTCAAATACCGTTTTAATTATCTTTCTTAAAAAATAAAAACAGATGAAAAAAATATTTTCGTTTCTAATAGGTTTATTTTTTTTTACTAATTGCAACACGCAACCTGCTGTAATAACAGAGATTTCAGCACTTTCCGAAACTTTATCAAACTTTGATTCGACCGAAAAAGCCCAATGGCGCGGTACAAATAGAGACGGAAAATACTCAGATTCAGGTCTTTTAAAAAAATGGAATGAAAATGGTCCAAAATTACTCTGGCATTTTGAAGGCTTAGGCGACGGTCATGCGGCTGTTTCGGTAACAAAAAATTTTGTATATGCCTCAGGTACAAATGCCAATACTGAAGAAGGTTTTATAATTGCTTTCGACCATTTTGGAAAAGTAATTTGGCAAAAAATTTATGCAAAAGAATGGCTCGATAGCTATGAAGGTGTTCGCTCTTCGCCGCTTATTGATGGTGATAAATTGTTCATTTTGAGCGCAAAAGGTATTTTAGTTTGCATGAATGCAAAAACAGGCGATAAAATTTGGTCTGTCGATTTAATTCAAGATTTTGGAGCAAGAAATTTGAAATGGGGCATGACAGAAAACTTAGTAATTGACAAGGAAAAACTTTTTTGCACTGTTGGAGGCGAAGATGCAAACGTAGTAGCATTTGACAAAAATACAGGAAAAGTAATTTGGAAAAGTAAAGCTAAAGGAGAAATCAGTGCTTACAATTCACCTAATTTAATAGAACACGGTGGCAAAAAAATATTAGTAACTCAAACACAAAGCAGTATTTTAGGAATTGATATTGAAACCGGCGAAATGCTTTGGGATTTTTCGTATCCTAACAAATACTCGGTTCATGCCAATACGCCTGTATATCAAGACGGTATGTTGCTTTGCGTAAGCGGTTACGGAAAAGGAAGTGTAATGTTAAAACTTGCCGATGATGCAAAATCGGTATCTGAAGTTTGGAAAAATGACTCGTTAGATTCAAAAATGGGAGGTGTAATTTTACATAATGGAATAATCTATGGTTCAGGGGATTACAACAAACGATGGTTTGGAATAGATTGGAAAACAGGCAAGATCCTTTTTTCTAATAAAATGCTAAAAAATGGAAATTTGATTTTTGCCGACGGTTTACTTTACTGCTACGATGATGGCGGAACAGTAGCTTTGGTTGAACCTTTAAAAAACGGATACAATCTAATCAGTTCATTTAAAGTGCCTTATGGCGAAAAACAACATTGGGCACACTTGGTTATACACAATAAAAAATTGTATATCAGGCATGGTAACGCTTTGATGGTTTATGATATTTCACAATAATTTTTATAAAAAAATATAGATACAATTTATCAAAATAAATATTTAGTTTGTAAAAAATAAAAAAAATAGATAAAATATGTTCAAAAAAATTAATTATTTTATATTACTTTTTATCATTTCCGGTAATATTTTCGGACAAGTAATAAGCGAATGGCGCGGAATTGGTAGAACTGGCGTTTATGAAAATGAAAAAAAATTATTAAAAAGTTGGGGCGAAAATGGTCCAGAGCTTTTATGGTCAATCGATTCATTACCAAGTGGTTACTCGTCAGTAGCAGTTGTTAATGACAAGATTTATACAACTGGAATTAAAGACACCATGGACGTTTTAACAGCCATAGATGCGACCGGAAAAATTCTATGGCATACACCTTTTGGGCGTGCATGGACAGAATCTTTCTCAGATAGTCGAGGCACTCCAACTATCGATGGTTCAATGATTTATGTAGTTAGTGGCAAAGGCGACATAGCTTGCATTCATGCAGAAAATGGAAATATCATTTGGAAAAAGAAAGCAAGCGAAGAATTTGGAAGCGTTTTTGATGATTGGGGCATCTCAGAATCCCTTCTAATCAACGAAAATAAGGTGTTTTACACAACTGCCGGCAACCAAACAACCATGATTGCCCTCGACAAAATTACAGGTGAATTAATTTGGAAATCGGAAAGTTTAAAAGATGTAACTTCCTATATTTCACCAATATTAATAAACCATAATGATAAAAAATTAATCATTTCAGCAACGGAAAATTATATTTTTGGAGTAGAACCCGAAACGGGAAAAATTTCATGGACATTTGATTTTGGCAAATATTCCGAATTTTTAGGCGATTGGAAAGCCGCAGTGAACTCAAACACACCACTTTACTACAAAGGAGAATTGTATATAACAAGTGGCTACAATCACAAAAGCGTAAAATTAAAATTAAATCAAAATGCTGATAATGTAACAATTGCATGGATTGACTCCACACTTGATGTTCACCACGGCGGAGTAGTTAGAATTGGCGAATACATTTACGGAGCAAATTGGTTGAATAACGGCATGGGCAGTTGGGTTTGCTTAGAATGGGACAGTGGTAAAGTGATGTACGAACACAAATGGGAAAACAAAGGTTCAATCATTTCGGCTGATGGAATGCTGTATTGTTATGAGGAAAAACGGGGCAACATAGCTTTGGTAGAAGCCACACCGGAATCTTTTAACATAGTAAGCACATTTAAAATTCCTCTCGGAAAAGGACCACACTGGGCGCACTTGGTTATAGATAATGGAAAACTTTATGTTCGTCATGGTACTGCTATAATGGTTTATAATATTTTAAACAAATAAAAAAACCAAGATATTTTTAATAATTATGTAGAAAATTTAAAATACATTTTTATTTATAAAAAAATATAAAATGAATTTTTTTAACGAAAAAAATATTATTTTAATATTATTTTTAATAGCATTTATATCTGTTTTTTTTTGGTTGTTTCACAATCCTGTAAAAGATTTTAGAATAAGTGTACCGGGAATGGACAATCGACCAGATAGTAATACTTTGGAATCTGAAATTGTAAAAATTGGAGAAAATTTTGAAAAATATTTGGAATTTCATTCCGATTTAAAAGGCAAATGGACACGATTTAGAGGTCAAGACTTTGATAATCAGAATAAAGAAAACATCAAATTGATTGATAAATTTCCTGAAACCGGAGCAAAAATACTTTGGAAACATAAATTAGGTGAGGGTCATTCTGCACCTGTGATTTACAACGGAAAGGTTTATATACTTGATTATGAAGAATCTGAAAAATCAGACGCATTGCGGTGTTTTTCATTAGTCGATGGAAAAGAAATTTGGAAACGTTCGTACAAAAATCATGTCAAAAGAAATCATGGAATGTCGCGTACAACACCAGCAATTACTGATAGTTTCATAGTAACGCTCGGACCAAAAGGTCATGCCATGTGTTCTGACCCAAATACCGGAAAACTATTATGGGGAATTGATTTAGTGAAAGAATATAAAGCAGAAATACCTTTCTGGTACACTGGACAATGTCCAATAATAGATGAAAATGTGGCAATTTTAGCTCCGGCAGGAACATCATTATTGATAGGAATTGAATGTAATACTGGAAAAGTAATTTGGCAAACACCCAATCCAGAAAAATGGAAAATGTCGCATTCGTCCATTATACCCATGACATTTAACGGAAAAAAAATGTTTGTTTACGCCGCAATTGGTGGAATTTTAGGCGTTTCCGCAGAAAAAGAAAACATGGGAGAAATTTTGTGGACACTAAAAGATTTTGCTCCTTCGGTCGTTGCACCTTCGCCACTAATTTTGGATAATGGCAAAATTTTTATGACTGCCGGCTATGGTGCGGGTTCGATTTTATTACAGTTAAAACAGAAGAATAAAAGATTTGAAGTTTCTATTTTACAGCAATTTAAACCCAAAGAGGGCTTGGCTTCGGAACAACAAACACCTCTTTTTTATAAAGGACATATTTTTGGTATTTTACCAAAAGATGCCGGCGAATTGCGCAATCAATTTGTTTGTTGTAAACCCTCTAACGTTAAAAAGTTTTTATGGACAAGCGGCAAAGAATTTCGATTTGGCTTAGGACCATATTTAATAGCAGATGGCAAGTTTTTTATACTCAACGACGATGGAACGCTAACAATTGCAAAGCTCTCAACAAATAGATTTGAAGTACTTGACCAACTGCAAATACTTGAAGGTCATGACGCTTGGGCACCTTTGGCTTTAGCCGATGGCAAGTTGGTATTACGAGATTCTAAAACAATGATTTGTATAGATATTCAAAAAAAATAAAGTATTAATATTTTATATATTTTAAAAAATATGATAAAAAAATACCAACTATCATTCGTTTTAATTTTCGTATTTTGTACTTTTTCTTTTTCACAAAATAAAATTATCTATTCAATTCAATACGATAATGAAGAAATTACTCATGATACCCTTTCATTTACATCAGCAAGTAGTTTTTCTAAGCCTTTAATAGGAACAGATATTTTATACAGCACAAAAACCATAAGTGCACAATTCCAAGATATTTTTTTTGAAAAAGTTACTATTTCAGAATGTAAACAAACTGATTTTGAAAAATTAGCAGAAGTGGGATTAAAAGAAATATCATTTTCAAAAGATAACAATCATCTAATCATTGAATTACAAATCACAGATAATTGTTGTTTCGATTTTCTGTGCGAAATAGAGAAAACAGAGGACGATATTTTAGATTTATATTATACAGGGTATGGCAGTTATTGCAGTTGTAATTGCTGCTTTGGCTTAACGTATTACATTACAGTATATGATAAAGAATTGTTATTAAAAAAAATAAGAGTGAATAAAAATAATAAAAAAATAATTAAAATATAATTTTTTATCCAAATAAACAAATAATAAAATGAAAACCAATAAAATTTTACTATTTTTTTCAACAACATTATTAGTGTTTATTTTTACATTTATGTTTTATGATTTATTTTTAAAATCAAAAAATAAATCAAATATATATAATTACAATCTTGAAAACTTAAAAAAAACAGACACTGCTCAAATTTGTTACAAGCTAATAAACACAATTCAATCTAAAACAGACTCTATTCAAGCCATTACATTGTCAATAAAAAATGAAATAATTGTTGCAGGAAACAAAAAAGTTCAAATGTTTGAAAAAAATGGAAAAAAAATAAAGGAATTTTTAATAGAAAATTCTGCAACAGCAATAACAATAGATGAAACGAATCAAATTTTAATAACAAGTAAAAAAAATATAAATATTTATAATTTTGATGGAAAAAAAATTAATAATTTTCAAAAATTTAATAACAAAACCTATTTAACAAGCATTCTGTCAGAAAATGAGATTATTTATGTAGCTGATGCAGGAAATAAAATTATCTATAAAATTGATTATAAAGGGAATATAATAAATGAAATCGGTAAAAAAAGTCAAAAATTTAAAGGATTTATAATACCAAGTCCATACTTCGATATTTTAAAAGGAAGAGAAGGACAACTTTGGGCAGTAAACACGGGACGTCATGAATTGATAGCGTTTAATTCTGAGGGTGAAGTTTTTTCTTCGTGGAAAAAAACTTCAATGGGAGTTGAAGGTTTTAGTGGGTGTTGCAATCCTTCTCACGTTGCCATGTTATCAAACGGCGATTTTGTAACAAGTGAAAAAGGCTTGGAACGGATTAAAATTCATTCGCCAAATGGAGATTTCAAATGTTTTGTTGCAACGAGTCAAAATTTTGAAAAAGGCACTAAAGGTATTGATTTAGCGATAGATAGTGAAAATAGAATTTATGCAATAGACACAAAAAAACAAAAAATATTAATATTTGAATCGATAAAATGAACAGACGTGAATTTATAAATAGTTTTTTTCGATATATCTTGTTAATAGTAATTAGCTTATTTTCAGGATATTTATTATTCAAAACAAAATCTGAAGAAAGCTGTAAATTGAATTTTTTTTGCAAAAGCTGCCAATTAAACAAAAAATGCAATTTGGAGCAAGCAAAAAAATATAGAAACGATAAAAAAGAATAATTTTAAAATAATCTAATAAATTAATATAACAATAAATGCAAAATGGAAAGACGCGAATTTGTAAATAAAGGAATTCGGCTAAGTTTATTATTAAGCTTAGCCGGATTAACAGGCAGTTTACTCCAAAATACATTCAGCGATGACTACGTTTGGCAAATAGATGCTAACAAATGTACCCAATGCGGACGTTGTGTAACATCTTGTATTTTAACACCTTCAGCAGTAAAAGTAGTTCACATACATGACATGTGCGGGTATTGCGACTTATGTGGAGGCTATTTCAAACCCGAAACAAAAAATTTAACTACGGGCGCAGAAAATCAATTATGCCCAACCAATGCAATCACACGCACTTACATAGAAGACCCATTTTTTGAATACAATATAAATGAGGATTTATGCATAGGCTGCGGCAAATGTGTAGCAGGTTGCGATGCTTTTGGAAATGGTTCGCTACAATTACAAGTACGCCATGAAATTTGCGTAAATTGCAATCAATGTGCCATAGCAACAGACTGTCCGGCAGATGCTTTCAAACGAGTTCCAGCAAATAAACCAAATCTTTTCAAAGGATTCAGCGGAGAGGGAGCAGACTTTAAAACATAAAAAAAATATAATTTTATGAATAAATTATTTATTTACATTTTTTTATTATTAAATTTGGTACTTTTAAATTCAGTATCTGGACAACGATTTCCAAAACCAGAATTTGAAAAAGGTCATACTCAACCGGAATTGCATCAATCGCCCCCCCGCATGTTAGTGCTGGAATATGTTGATGTCATTGTTTTAATTGTAGCACTTTCAATAGCTTCGTATCTAATAATAAAAAAACGGTCAAGACGTGGAATATTCTGGTTATCAGTATTTTCACTCCTGTATTTTGGTTTTTATCGAGAGGGCTGTGTCTGTTCCATAGGTGCTATTCAAAATGTAACTTTAGCTCTTTTCAATCCAAATTATAACATTCCAATAACAACTATTTTATTTTTCATTTTACCGCTTATTTATACACTTTTTTACGGAAGAACTTTTTGTTCTGGAGTTTGTCCCTTAGGTGCAATTCAAGATTTAATTGTTTTCAAACCCATTGAATTAAAAAAATGGACACAAGCAGTATTACGAATTATTCCATACATTTATCTTTCATTATCAGTTCTTTATGCAGCTACCGCGAGTGATTTTATCATTTGTAAATACGACCCTTTTGTAGGTTTTTTTAGGCTCGATGCCAAATTTTATATGTTCCTGCTTGGAGGTGGATTTCTAATTTCCGGCATGTTTATAGCACGCCCTTATTGCAGATTTTTTTGTCCTTATGGACTGATTTTAAATTGGTTAAGCCGATTTTCAAAGTATCACATGCAAATTACACCTACAACTTGCATTCAATGTAGATTATGCGAAAACTCTTGCCCTTTTGATGCGATAGATAAACCTGAAGAACTTAATATTCAAACAGATAAAATAGTATTAATTCGCAAATATCTCTTACTCATACTTATAATTCCATCGCTTATTTTCATTGGCGGCTATACCGGAAGACAAATGAATAATGTTTTAGCTAAAGTAAATCCTACAGTCCAATTAGCAGAAGAAATTTTTAGGTATAATATTAAAATAAAAAACCAGAAAAATAAATTACCCGAAAATATAGAGGTTGAAGGTTTTAAAGCTTCAGGAAAGACTGAAAAACAACTATTTACGGAGGCATCGGTAATAATAGAAAAATTCAAAACCGGTGGTATGCTTGTAGGTGGATTTTTAGGTTTAGCTATTGGCTTAATGTTAGCAAACTTATCGGTGTACAAATACCGAAAAAATTATACTCCAAACAAAGGAGAATGCTTTAGTTGCGGAAGATGTATCAATTTTTGTCCGATAAAAATAGAAAATAATATTAAAATTATAATAAAAAAATATGAAGCCACTCAATAAAGACTTTTGGAAAAAAATAGTTTATTTTGCGGCAATCTTCGCAATATTTATATCTATTTTGCTCATTATTAATTATATACAATACTCAAAACTTGACCCAGTCAATGCAAAATTAATTGAAAATTTGGTTCAAAGACTAAATGAAGACCCTAATAATGAGGCACTAAGGGAAGAAATTAGAACAATAGATTTGCTTTCGCGAAAAGCATACTTTACCAGCCAATGGCAAATAAAAATGGGAGGCTACCTACTCTTATTAACAGTAATTTTACTTGTAATAGCAATGCAAATGACCCTTTTCGGAAAAAAAGAGGTTGAATTTCTTGAAAAAGAAGATACTTTTTTTGCGCAAGCAAAAGCTCGAAAATGGATAATTTATAGTGCAATAGGAATTTTATTTGTAGGTTTTATATCGGCTTTTTTATCACATCAACAATTAAATAATAATTTTTTAGCAGAAAATACAAATTTTTCTAAAACAAAAAAAGAAGAAAAAGAGAATAATTTTAAAACTGAATTGGCGGACGAAGAACTTGCAGATTCAGCCTTCTCCGATACTATAACTGTACAAACAGATAGCCTGAATATAAAATTATCCCCTTTCCCCACGAATAAAGAAATAGCGGAAAATTATCCAAACTTTAGAGGTATTGGAGGCAATGGAATAATTTATAAAAAAAATATACCAACTAAATGGAATGGACAAACCAATCAAAATATACTATGGAAAGTAAAAATACCGCTACAAGGTTACAATTCGCCAATAATATGGGGAAATTTTGTGTTCGTAAGTGGTGCGAATGACAGTAAAAGAGAGATTTATTGCTACGAAATAAATACCGGAAAATTAATATGGAAACATCAAGTAAAAATATCAGGTTCTCCTTCAACTTCTCCCAAAGTTACGCCCGATACTGGTCATGCAGCACCCTCCTTAGCTACCGATGGGCGAAGAGTTTATGCAATTTTTTCAAATGGCGACATTTTGGCAGTAGATATGAATGGAAACCAAATCTGGGGTAGAAATTTAGGAGTTTTAGGCAATCATTATGGGCATTCGTCGTCATTAATACTTTTTCAAGACAAGGTTATAGTACAATATGACCAAAAACAAGAAGCTAAAGTAATGGCTTTAAACACATTAACTGGAAAAACAATTTGGAACACACCCAGAAAAGTTAAAATATCCTGGGCATCACCTATAGTAGTAAATACTGGAAAACAAACTGAAATCATTTTAGCAGCAGACCCATTTATTGCATCTTACAATCCATACACAGGAAAAGAAAACTGGAAAATTGATTGCATTTTTGGAGAAGTAGGTCCTTCGCCCGCGTATGCCGATGGAATAGTGTTTGCAACCAATGAATATGCCAATTTGTCAGCCCTAAAATTAGGAGAAAAACCAGAAATCTTATGGCAAAGCGATGAATATATGTCTGAAGTTCCAAGCCCGATAGCTACGAAAGATTACCTTTTTCTTGTAACAAGCTATGGATTAGTAGCTTGCTACGGTGCTAAAGACGGAAAAAAACTTTGGGAACATGAATTTTCAAACGGATTTTATGGTTCTCCAATGTTAGTAAATAACTCGATATATCTTATTGATATAAAAGGAATTACACATATTTTTAGGGCAAGCGACAAATTCAATCTGATAGCGTCAAATCCTTTAGGTGAAAATTCAACCTGTACACCGGCTTTTTCAGACGGAAAAATTTTAATAAGGGGAAAAGAAAACCTATATTGTTTTGGTAAATAATTTAATATAAATTTATATTTTTCTTTGCAATGAATGAAAATATTATAAATAAAATAGAAAATGTTATTTCTGTAAAAGGGAATAAAAAAAACAATGCAATTCCAATATTACAAGCCATTCAACAAGAATTTAGGTACTTGCCAAGCGAAGCTTTAGAATATGTATGCGAAAATACTGAAATTACACCCTCAGATATATTTGGCATTTCCACATTTTATTCTCAATTTAGGCACAAGCCTGTTGGTGAACATATTATAAAAATATGTGTTGGAACAGCTTGCCATGTAAAAGGAGCAGAACGCGTTTACGAGGCTTTCAAAAGAGAATTAAAAATAACTGATAAAGAAGATACTGATACGAGAAAATTATTTACAATAGAAAAAGTAGCCTGTTTAGGTTGTTGCACTATAGCTCCTGTTATTCAAATAGATAAAACAACTTACGGTCATGTAGAAACAGACAATGTAAATGAAATAATAAGTGATTTTCTAAATGCAAAAAATAATCCACAAATAGGAAGAATAAAAAATTTCAATAAAAATATTTCGCAAGGTGAAATAAGAGTAGGATTAGGTTCGTGTTGCATAGCAAGTGGAAGTCAAGATGTTAAAAATGAAATAGATAAGACGATAAATAGACATAAAATAAACGTTGAAATAAAGCAAGTTGGTTGCGTTGGAATATGCAATCAAGTTCCACTTTTAGAGGTATATAAAGAAGGTGAGCTACCAATTTTTTACTCAAAAATAAAACCTGAAGAAGTAAACGAAATTATTACTAAACATTTTAAACCAAAAAACTTTTTTTATAAATGGAGAAGTAATTTATATAATTTTATAGAAGAAAAAATTATTCAAGACAAACCCAAATCAGTTTCAAAGTACGAATCAGATAAACGAGATACTCCAATAACAGAATTTCTTGATGGTCAAATTAATATTGCAACAGAACACAGAGGAGAAATAAGTCCAACCGATTTAAACGAATACAAACGAAAAGGAGGCTTAAAAGCACTCGAAACATGCTTAAAAATCAATAATCAAGATAAAATAATAGAAATTATTGAAAAAAGTGGGCTTAAAGGACGCGGAGGAGGTGGTTTTCCAACCTTTTTAAAGTGGAAAATAGTAAATCAATCCATTTCAAACGAAAAATATGTCATTTGCAATGGAGATGAAGGCGATCCGGGCGCATTTATGGACAGAATGCTTTTAGAATCTTACCCTTTTAGAATTATTGAAGGAATGTTAATAGCTGCTTTTAGCGTTGGAGCTAAAAAAGGAATTTTTTATATAAGAGCCGAGTATCCTTTAGCAGTTGAAAGAATTAATACGGCAATAAAAATTTGTAAAGATGCGGGCTACATAGGCAATAATATACTAAACACTTCATTTTCAATCGATATTGAAATATTTGAAGGAGCTGGCGCATTTATTTGTGGCGAGGAAACCGCTCTAATAGCCTCAATTGAAGGCAAAAGAGGGTATCCAAGCATGCGACCGCCTTACCCTGCCGAAAAAGGATTATGGCAAAAACCAACTCTTATCAATAATGTAGAAACCTTATCTTTAGTGCCTTGGATTATAAAAAGAGGTTCTTTAGCTTTCGCAAAAATAGGAACACAAAACAGTAAAGGAACAAAAGTTTTTGCTTTAGCGGGTAAAATAAAAAGAGGAGGCTTGATAGAAGTTCCTATGGGCATAACAATCAGAGAGATAGTAGAAAAAATTGGAGGTGGAATAGCTAATGACAAAAAGTTTAAAGCTGTTCAAATTGGTGGACCTTCCGGAGGCTGTATTCCGGCTGAAATGGCAGATTTAAGTATTGATTATCAGTCACTTAATAACATTGGAGCAATGATGGGGTCTGGTGGTCTGATAGTATTAGATGAAGACGATTGCATGGTAGATATAGCAAAGTATTTTCTGTCGTTTACACAAAATGAATCATGTGGAAAATGTACTTTTTGCAGAATAGGAACTACTCAAATGCTCGAAATTTTAAAGAGAATTACAACTGGAAAAGGCAAGATGGAAGACATAGAAAAACTTGAAAATCTTGCACATAGCATAATAAAAGGGAGTCTTTGTGGCTTAGGTAAAACAGCACCTAATCCGGTATTATCTACATTAAAATATTTCAAAAACGAATATATTGACCATATTAACGGGACATGTAAAACAGGAAAATGTACTGAAATGGTATCTTATTTCGTTACTAATCAATGTATTGGCTGCACAAAATGTGCACAAATATGCCCAACAAATGCAATTGAACACAAACCTTATGAATTGCATGTAATTAACAATTCTTTATGCGTGAAATGTGATGCTTGCAGAAAAATTTGTCCGGTAAATTCAATTATAATTAAATAGTAAAATTTAATTTTTATTTTTGTAAAAAAATATAAATAATAGATGATAACTTTAAAAATAGATAATAAATTAGTACAAATTGAAAAAGGAGAATCCGTTTTAAAAGCAGCCGAAAAATTAGGAATAAAAATTCCAACAATGTGCTACTTAGAAAAACACGAAAATCATCCTTCTTGTATGCTTTGCCTAGTAAAAGATTCAAATACCGGTAAACTATTTCCATCTTGTGCTATGCCCGCCCAAGAAAACATGAATATTATAAGCTATGACGAAGAGATTGAAATAGCTCGCCAAGAAGCATTGGAATTGCTATTAAGCGAGCATGTTGGTGATTGCGAAGCCCCTTGTCGCCCTTCATGTCCGGCGTTTATGAATATACCGAAAATGAATCGCTTAATAGCAAATTATCAATTCGATGAAGCATTTAAAGTGGTAAAAGAAGATATAGCATTACCACTCATTTTAGGATATATTTGCCCTGCACCTTGCGAAAAAGCATGCCGTAGAACTCAAATAGATAAAGCTGTTTCTATTTGCCAATTAAAAAAATTTGTTGCATTAAATAATTACAGTTTTGAAAATAATTATCTGATAAATAAAAAAAATAAAACAGGTAAAAAAATTGCCATCATTGGTTCTGGTCCGGCAGGTTTAGCCGCCGCTTACTATTTACTTATTGAAGGGCATGAATGCGATGTTTATGATAAAAATCCAAAAATTGGAGGTGCTTTAGAATATGAAATATTGGAAAATACATTACCCAGAAAAGCACTACATGAAGAAATTAAAATAATAAAATATTATGGAGCAAACTTCATTTTAGACTACGAAATAGATAAAAATAGGTTTGAAAATGAAATAAAACCAAAGTACGATGCAATAATACTTGCTACTGGCGACTTAAATAATTCAAAAGTGAAAGAATTTGGGTTTGAAAATACGAAAAATGGAATAAAAATAGATAAAAATACATTATCTGTAAATGAAAATGGGATTTTTGCGTGTGGAAATATAATTCGGTCGCGACGAATGTCAATAAATTCAGTAGCTCAAGGTAAAATTGCCGCATTTTCAGCTTCAAATTTTGTTTTAGAAAAAAAAATACAAAAATCGAAAAGAACATTCAATTCAAAATTTGGAAAACTATTTGAAAGCGAATTTATTTATTACCAAAATGAATCGACAAATAATTTTAGAGAAAATCGTTTAAAAACGGAAGATTTAACAACAAATCAAGCAATTAGCGAAGCAAAACGATGCATGCACTGCGACTGTAGAAAATCAGAATCGTGCAAACTGCGCATTTATTCAAATGATTATTCAGCAAATCAAAATCGATTTTCATACGTTGAACGAAAACAAATTTCTAAAGATTTTTCGCATGAAATGATTATTTTTGAGGCTGAAAAATGCATAAAATGCAATTTATGCATAGAAATTTGCAGAAAAACAGGTAATAAATATGGTTTTACAGCAACACAACGTGGGTTTCAGATAGAGATAAAAGTTCCTTTTTCAAAACAAATAAGTTCAATCATAGATGCAACAGCCCAAAAATGCGCAAAATATTGCCCAACTGGTGCTATTTCAATTAAATAAAATAATATTTTGATATGAGAAAAAAAATATATAATATATTTTTATTATTTTTGTTGCTTTGGATAAATTCTCCATATTTAGGAAAAACTCAAAGTAACACATGCTGGCCTTCATTTAGAGGTAACATTCAATTATCAGGTTCTACAAAAAGTCAAATTCCAAACAATCCGAAACTAAAATGGACATACAAAATAGGCGATATAATAAAATCATCACCTATTTATTGCGATAATACAATTTTTGTAGGGGCAAATAATGGTTTTTTATATGCTATTGGAAATAATGGCAAACTAAAATGGAAATTTCAAGCCGAAAGTTCAATAGAATCCTCACCTCTCTATTTACATGATAACGTGTATATTAGCTCAAATTCAGGCGTTCTCTATTCATTAAAAGCCAAATCAGGCGAATTAAATTGGAAGTATGAAACCGAAGGTCAAATTTTAGGTGCTGCAACTTGGATTTACACCGAAAAGAAAAAACAAAAATTGATACTTGTAGGAAGTTATGATTATTATTTACACGCAATTGATAGTAAAACGGGAAAAATGGCTTGGAAATATGAAACTGAAAATTTCATTAATGGTACTCCAGCAATGGCAGAAAAATACTGTGTATTTGGTGGTTGCGATGGATTTTTACATTTAGTTTCAAGTGAAAACGGAAAAAAACATGACAAAATTGAAATAGGCACATATATAGCATCATCACCAGCTTACGAAAACGGAAAAATTTATTTCGGAAATTACGATGGAGATTTTTATTGCATAGACTTAATGACCCAAAAAACAATATGGAAATTCAACGGAACAGGTGGATTTGTAAGCTCTCCTGCAATAAGCGAGAAATATATAATTGTTGGTTCGCAAGATAAAAATCTATATTGTTTTAATAAAAAAAGTGGCAATTTAGAATGGAAATTCGGAACTTTAAAAAAAATAGATGCCTCACCTGTAATAGCTGATAATAAAGTAGTTATAGCATCAAAAGATGGTAGAATATATATTTTAGATATCAACACTGGTAAAAAATTATGGTCGTATGAAATTGGTAAAAGTATTTCAGCAACACCAGCTATAATAAAAAATACAATTATTGTTGCAGGTGAAGATGGTAATATATATTATTTTTCTATAAATTAGAGAAAGAAAAAAAAAAATTATAATAAATTATAATAAATTATGCTATGAAAATTGTAAATATTGTACCGGGCTTTGGTGGAAGTTTTTATTGTGGTAACTGTTTAAGAGACAGTGGTTATACAAAATCTCTTATAAAACTGGGGCATGATGCTATTATGCTTCCAATTTATTTGCCTCTAACAATAGAACAAACTGATAATGAAAATAATACACCATTGTTTTATGGAGCAGTTAATATTTATCTGAAACAAAATTTTAAAATTTTTAGAAAAATGCCATTATGGCTCGAACGCTTTTTCAATTCAAATGCTATATTACGCTATGCTGCCAAAAAAGCGGGTTCTACACGTGCTGAAGGTTTAGAAGAAATGACTATATCAATGTTGAAAGGTGATGAAGGATTTCAAGACAAGGAGTTAATGGAATTGATTAATTTTCTAAGAGAATATGAAAAACCCGACGTAGTTCATTTATCAAATGCTTTATTAATTGGAATGGCAAAAAAAATACGGAAAGAATTAAATATTCCTGTCATTTGTTCATTGCAAGATGAAGATGTTTGGATAGATCCAATGCGCACTCAGTACCAAAAAAAAATGTGGGATTTATTGCATGAAAAATCATTAGATATAGATGCCTTTATTGCTGTAAGTAACTATTTTTCAGAATATATGCAAAAGAATATGAAAATACCGAAAAACAAACTTCATACTGTCAATATAGGTTTGGATATAAATTTATATACCCCTTTCGAAATTTTGAAAAAGCCTAAAAATATAGGTTTTCTATCGAGAATGTACAAAGAACATGGCTTTGGATTATTTGTCGATGCTTTTATTGAATTAAAGAAAGACCCAAATTATAAAGAAGTTAAAGCAGTAGTTTCTGGCGGTTATACAGCAGACGATAAAAAATATTTCAAAGAACAAATAAAAAAAATTAAAAAAAATAAT
>DYNA01000028.1 GCA_020721325.1 Paludibacter propionicigenes | reverse complement strand
ATATTGAACAAGGAGTTTGCATTTCTCTTTTTATAAAGAAAAAAGGACTTAAAAATGGAATTTTTCATACAGATTTTTGGGGTGTACGTGCTCAAAAATACGATATATGTTTACAAAATTCTATAAATTCATTAGATTTTAGTTTGCTAAATCCAATTACGCCTAATTATTTTTTTGTTCCAAAAACTAATCCACACGCTGAAAATTACAATAAATTTTATTCAATTCGTGATATTTTTTTTCACAGTAATATTGGAATATGTTCACAAAGAGATAGCATTGCATTTCAATTTACAAAAGAAGAATTAATGAAAATTTTATACGATTTTAATTCAAAATCTGTCGAAGTAATTCAAAATGAATATGATTTAAAAAAAGACGGTCGAGATTGGAAAGTGGCTTATGCAAAACAAAATATTCAAACAATTGGTATAGACGACAAATTTATAAAACAATTAAATTATCGTTTGTTTGATAAACGTTGGTCATATTATACAGACAAGTCAAAAGGTTTTATAGCATATCCACGATACAAAACTTTTAAAAATTTATTTCTCGAAAATAATTTTGCATTAGTTTTATCTCGACAACTTGCAACTAATGAATTTAAACATATTTTTGTTTCCGATTTACCTTTTGACCAATGTTTTAACTCAAATCTTACCAAAGAAGGAAATTATGCTTTCCCTTTATATTTGGAGAATAGTGATAACTTTATTTTCAATTCACTTGATAATATTGAAAAAGAGTTTAAAAATGCAGAAAATAAATATTTGCAACACGAAAAATTATACAAAAATGCTGTTAAATTGTATAAAAATTTAAAAAACAAAAACGAAACAGATGAACAAATTTTTGAAGAGCAACAAGCAGCATTTGAAGAAATTAAAACAGAATTTGAAAATATAAAAAACGCATATAATTCTAAATCCAAAAATTTAGATTTAAACAATAAGACAATTGCTAATTTTACTATCGGTTTTACAAAATTCATAAAATCAAAATACAAAAAGGAATTTACGCCAGAACAAATTTCAGGTTACATTTATGCAATTTTACACAGTGAAACTTACAGAAAAAAATATTCAGAATTTTTAAAATCTGATTTTCCACGTATTTTATTCACAGACAGCGAACAAATATTTGAAAAAATATCAGTTTTAGGATTTGAACTTATTGAGAAGCATTTGATGAAGAAAACTTTTGCATTTAAAGAATTAGCAGAATTAGGAAATTATCCAATTACTGGCGATAATATGGTAGTTAAACCTGAATTTAAAATAATACGAATAGAAAATAAAATTCATCAACGTTTATATATTAATAAAACCCAGTATTTCGATACTGTTCCGGAAGACGTTTACAATTTTTATATCGGTGGCTATCAGGTTTTAGATAAATATTTGAAAGATAGAAAAGGAAGAAGTATTGCAGATGAATTGTTTCATATTACAGAGATAATCAAAACAATATATTTTACTATTGAACAAATGAAAAAAATAGATAAAGAAACAAAAGATTGGATTTAGTTATGAAAACAACAGTTGCTTATGCTTTGCTAATAAAAAATAAGGAATTTGAAAATGAGTTTTTCGTTCATTACCATTTTGATAATGAAACCACAATTCGCATTTTAACTACGATGGGTGCAAAAGTAGAATTGAATAATTATATTAAAATTGAAAAAGATTTACCTGAATATTCCCATTTTGGAACTGCAAAAGATTACGCTGAAAAATTTCATAATTACGTTTATAATAAATTTGAAAATCAATATAGACGAGATAATTTTGGTTGTAATTGGATAAATACCGAATCAATTAATTTAACATCGTTTTATTCTGAATTTGAAAAATACATCGAAATTCAAAAAGAAAAAAAACAAACTACAAAAAATGCTCAACCAACTTTATTTTGAAACAGTTCCTGAAAACGTATATAATTTTCAAATTGGCGGTTATCAGGTATTAGATAAATATTTGAAAGACCGCAAAAACAGAACATTAACACACGATGAAATTGAGAATATTGAAAACATTGTAAAAGTTTTAACATTTACAATCAAACAAATGGAATTAATTGATAGTGAAACAAAAGAATGGATATAAATGATTAAAAAATAAGAACATAACATGTGCTTGAACAACAGCGAGTTTTGCAGCTTGCTTCGTTTCGTTCGCTTCGCTCACTTCACTACGCAAGCCGCAAGCACCACCGCCGCCAAGCTGTTTCCGTTATGTTCTATTGCAAAACAACGATAAACTAATGAATAATAATTGATTGATAATATACTACGAAAAATATTAAAATAATTTCAAAACAATTATCTTTGAGCCGTAAACAATGAACTAAAAATTATGTCAATATTTCAAAAATCAGTTGTAAATAAATATCTTAAAACGCTTGATAAAGATAAAATAAATCAAGCTTTTACGGTTTTTCAAGAATATTTTAGCGATAAAATACGTCTTTTTAATATCATGTTGCTCAAAGAAGAAAACTATCAAGAAGGTTTCTTACGTGAATTATTTGTTGATGTTTTGGGTTACACAATAAATCCAAATAAAAATTACAATTTAACAACTGAATTTAAAAACCAAACAGATAGTAAAAAAGCTGACGGTGCAATTCTTAAAGACGGTAAAGCAATTGGTGTAATTGAATTAAAATCGACAAAATTGTTTGATTTAAAACAAATAGAAAAACAGGCTTTTAATTACAAAAATAATCAACCAAATTGTAGATATGTAATAACTTCAACATTTCATTTCATTCGTTTATATATTGATAATTCAACAGAATTTGAAGAGTTTGACTTGTTTTATTTGGAAGAAGAAGAATTTAAGCGTTTATATTTATTTTTAAGCAAAGAAAGTATTTTTAATGATATACCTTTGCGTCTCAAAGAAGAAACAAAATTTCATGAAGAAAGCATTTCTGATAAGTTTTACAAAGATTACAAGCAATTTAAAGAAAAAATATTTGAAAATATTGTCAAAAATAATTTACAGTACGATAGAATAAAACTATTAAAGAAAACCCAAAAACTATTAGACCGAATTTTGTTTATTGCCTTTGCCGAAGACAAAGGTCTAATTCCCCCAAATGCCTTATCAAGAACTATTGAAAAATGGAAAATTTACCTTAATGAAGGCGATACAGTTTCATTATATTCACGTTACCAATTATTTTTCCATCATTTAAATATTGGTTTTATATATAAAGACTGGGGAACTGTACCTGCTTATAATGGTGGTTTATTTGCAACTGATGAAATATTAGATAACAAAGAATTTAGAATTGAAGATACAATAATAAAAGAAGGTGTTTTAAACATAGCAAAGTATGATTTTAACACCGAAATTGATGTTAATATTTTAGGGCATATTTTTGAACATTCATTAAATGAAATGGACGAAATTATTGCCTCAAATTTGGGACGAACTATTGATATTAAACAAACAAAACGCAAAAAAGACGGAATTTTTTATACACCGGATTATATTACAAAATATATTGTTGTAAATACAATTGGCGAACTTTGCAGACAAAAAAAACAGGAGCTTTTAATTTTTGACATTCTGATAGATGAAACACATAACAAAAACACAAAAATTACAAAAAAAGGGAAAGAACTTTTTGAAATAATAAAAAGATATAAAAACTGGCTTTTTGAACTAAAAATAATTGACCCTGCTTGCGGCAGTGGAGCGTTTTTAATTCAGGCATTAGATTTTCTAATTCAAGAACATAAGGAAACTGATGAATTAATGTATCAGCTTACAGGTGAAAGCATTAAATTATTCGATACTGACAAAACTGTTTTAGAGAAAAATATCTACGGAGTTGATATTAATGAAGAAAGCGTTGAAATTGCTAAGCTATCATTATGGTTGCATACCGCAAAAAAAGAACGAAAATTATCTGATTTAAGCAACAATCTCAAATGTGGTAACTCTTTAATAGATAATATTGAAATTGCAGGTGATAAGTCTTTTAATTGGAATACGAAATTTTCGGAAATCATGCAAAACGGGGGTTTTGATATCATAATAGCCAATCCACCTTACGTTGATAATCGTGGTTTTGACAAACCAACACTTCAATTTTTATATACAAATTATCCAAATTCTTTCGAGAAATCAGGTACAGATAAATTTAAAACAACTAAATTAAATTTAATTGCACCATTTTTAGAACTTACAGGAAAAATATTAAAAAATGAAGGCATTTCTGGTTGGATTTTTCATAAAAATATCTTAAAAACAAATGCTTATACATCAATACGAAACTATCTATTGGCAAATTTTGATATTTTAAATATTACAGATTGGGGTGCAGGTCAATTTGCAGATGTAATTGCAGAAACAGCAACTATTGCGTTTAAAAAATCCATCACAATAAATGATACGATTTCAATTAGTTTCTTTAAACAAAATGAACAAATTGAAACAGATATACAAAGTCAAAATTCATACTTAAATTCCTACAATAATATTTTTTCAATTTATAAAAACGGCTTTGATACCAATGTAATTGATTTAATTGAAAAATGTAAACCGACTTTAAGCGAGATTATAAACATAAATAATGGTATTGTAACGGGTGATGATAAAAAATTTATAAGCAACGTTAAACTCAACGATTTTTACAAACCAACATTAAGGGGAAAAGATATAAAAAAATATTCTATTCTAATTCCAAGACAATATGTATTTTATAGCAAAACTGAATTGCTTCGTGCAAGAGATGAAAATATTTTTTTGGCAGATGAAAAACTAATTATGCAAATGATTAATACGGATTTCGTATTAACTTATGATAATCAGCAATTTTATAATTTAGGAACAACTTACGCAATTACGAATAAATCTAACTATAATTTAAAAACTATTTTAGCAATATTAAATTCAAAATTAATTACTTACTACTATAAAAAGAAATTTACAAATAATTCAAGTTTAACAAATGCTATATCCACACAAAATTTATTTTTAATTCCATTCCCTGAAATTCAAGACGAAACCGATATAATTAAATTAATTGATACTATTTACGAATTAAATAACGAAATTTATTCTTTAAAATCAAAATTCTTTAATCGTATTGCATCAAATTTTAATAATGTAAAACTTAATTCAAAAATTTCTGAGTACAATAAATTAATATTTAAACAATTTCAAGCTGAATTAGTTAAACAAAGTGTAAAATTATCACTTAACCAGCAAGATGAGTGGGAAGAATATTTTAAAAATAATATAAAACAAATCAATGATAAAATTGAAAAATATGATAAGACTTTAAAAACAATAGATTTATTAGTGTATAATCTTTACGGTTTTACAGATAAAGAAATAAGTATCGTTGAAAACTATGAAAATGTAACTATAATAAACTGATATACAATGATAAAAGAACATAACATATGGTAGAGCGGTCATTGCTTTTTTTTGTGGGCATTAGTGCAAACTTTAAAGTACTCCCATTTTTTTTACTCGTTGTTTCTTTTGATTGATTTGTTTAGCTTCTTATTAAAAGTTTTTTTGTTAAAAAAGAGTGTTGAATGTTTTTTTTGTAAAAAGTAGGAGCAAAATGAGCAAGTCATTGTATCAATTAGTTAATAAACAGCTTGTTGATAAATAAATCAAAGGCATTTTGCAAACAATTGATACCATGACTTGTCGGTTTGGGAAATTATGAAATGAATTAACAGGTTATTTACCTTATTTCTTTTTTACAAAATTGAGATTGAAAAAATGAAAATCGGGATTTTCTAAATCAATTGTAAAACCTTCTATTTCATTATTTTCATTAATACTGAAATGTATCCAACCTTCGGGCAAAAAATTATCTTTAAATTTTATATGAAAACTATTGTTGTGCCAGTGTGTCATGGGGCTTGTAAATACTTCTTTAGCAGGCAAAAGTGTGAGAGTGAGTTTGTCTTTTGAAAAAGTTATTTCGGCATCTCCATACATTTTGTCGGTATAAGTTCCGGCATATTCTTTGAGTTTTAAATCGGGTTGAGTATTTAATTTTCGCTCGGCGTATTTTTTTTCAATTTTTTGTTTGTCTTCTCGTTCTCCGGCTTTTTGGAAATCTAAAAAGATTTCTGCCCAATCTTTGTCTTGGTCGTTGAGCATCATATCTAAAATCTTGTATTTCAGACCCGAAGATAAATAGTTCATGTCGTTGGTTAAAATTACAAATCCGGCATTTAATTGTGGAATTAAAGTTACTTTAGAAATGTAACCCGGCATACCGCCATCGTGTTCAACTATTTTTTTGCCAAAATAATCAAAGGTACTCCAGCCCAAAGCATAAGCTCTAAAATACGTTCCCATCGTTTGATGATAGGTAGAAACCGGTAGAAGTGTGCGCGCAGAAAACAAATCGTGTACCATTTCGGGCGACAAAACAGAATATCCGTTGAAACTTCCATTGCCCAAAAGCATTCGTACCCAATTACTTAACTCTTCTACGCTCGAATACATAGAAAGGGCTGCATGTTCATCTATGATGTATAAATTTTCTAAATTACGATTCAAATGCGGCATAGCAAGGTCTTGGTTTTCAGAAAGATATTTACTTGCCACACGTGTTTCGGACATTGCGAGAGGTTTTAAAATGTTTTGTTTTAAATATTCGCCCCAAGTTTGCCCGCTTACTTTTTCTATTATTTTTCCGGCTACAAGATACATGTCGTTTTGATAGCCGTATTGTGTTCTGTATGTGCGCTTTATTGGTAAATAACGCATTCTTTCAATGATTTCTGTTTGTGAATAATGGGTCTGATACCAAAGTAAATCGCCATAAAAAGTTCCCAAGCCCGAACGATGACAAAGCAAATCTTCAATTGACAGATTTTGAGTAATATAATCGTCTGCAAGCTTAAAATCGGGCAAATAAGTTATCACTTTGTCGTCCCAATTCAATTTTTTTTCGTGAACCAATTTCGTTACACAAGCCGCAGTAAAAGCTTTTGAACACGAAGCGATGTTAAATAACGACGAAGTGTTCAAAATTTCGCCTGTTTTGGTATTTTTTAAACCATAAGCTTTAGAAAAAAGAACCGAATCGTTTTGCACAAATGCAAAACTTAATCCGGTTAAATTAAATTTTTCGACCGAACTTTGAATGTAAGCATCAAGTTTTTGAAAATCAATACTTTTTTCACTATTTTTTTCAATATTTTGTGTAAAACCAAATACTGAAAACAACCCAAAAAACAATAAAAATAAAACTTTTTTCATAAATAAACAGATTAAGATTAATAAATTTTTATTACATTGTATAAAGTATCACGCTCAACGGCTTCAAAACCCGCTGATTTAATTAATTCAACCAATTGATTTGTAGTCATTTGAGGTTTTAAGTCTTCAACTCCAGCCATAGAATAAATTTTTGTAGAATCATCTATCGTTCCGTCAATATCGTCCACTCCAAAAGACAGGGAAAGTTGCGCTTTTTCTTTGCCAAGCATGGGCCAATAGGCTTTTAGATGCGGAATATTGTCGAGAAAAATGCGCGAAACGGCAAAATTGCGCAAATCTTCGAGCAGCGAAACTTCGCCAATTTCTGAAAGGCTATTGTTCTGATTTCGATATTTGAGCGGAATGAAAGTATTAAAACCGCCCGTTTTGTCTTGCAATTGGCGCAAACGAGCTATGTGGTCGATGCGATGCGCATAATTTTCGATATGACCATATAATATAGTTGCATTGGAAGGCAAACCAACCGAATGAGCCGTTTCGTGAATTTCGAGCCATTTTTCGGCAGTCGATTTTTCATCGCACACCTGCACACGAATTTCGGGTGCAAAAATCTCCGCACCTCCACCCGGAATGGAATCAAGCCCGTATTCCTTGAGTTTGAGCAATCCTTCTCTTAAACTCAATCGAGCTTTTTTAATCATAAATTCCAATTCTACAGCCGTAAAACCTTTTACATGAATTTCGGGCAAAATAGCCTTAATGCGCTGAATCATTTCGCCGTAGTAATGCAAATCGCGCTTCGGGTGAACGCCTCCTACAATATGTACTTCCGTTGGTTGCGCGCTTTTGTGTTTGTGAACCAAGTCTTCTATTTGGTCTAAATTGTATTCCCAAGCTCCTTCCTGACCAATTTTTCGTACATAGGAACAAAATTTACAGTTGTAAATGCAAATATTGGTCGGTTCGATGTGAAAATTGCGATTGAAAAAGGTCTTTTTACCATGTAAACGCTCTCTTACATGATTTGCAAGCACCGCCAAGTAACCTAAATCTGCTTTTTCAAACAAAAATAAGCCTTCAACTTCCGAAATTCGCTTTCCCAATGCAACTTTTTCGGCTATTGCCTTCAGTTGGTCAGATATATTTGAATTAAAAATAAAATTCATTGTTTTATTGGTTTTGTTATTCAATTGTTTTTTTTATTTCAACAGTTCGTAATTTTTTTTGCACAAATGTATGAATAAACTCAAATTCAACAAATTAACAAAACATTGTTTTGTGTATCATTTTTAATATTTTTGAATGAACTACACCAATTTTTAACGAACCAATGTTATACTCTTTTGTTTTGAGTTTTAGGAATTAGGTATTGGATTTCAATGTCGCCAAAGTTAAGCGTTGGACTCGGTCAGACCGGACAAGCCGGTCTGACGGCTTTCGTATTTTTTTTAACTTTGGCGACATTGAAACCCAATACCAAATTCTCAAAATTCTAAGCAATTTAGTATATTTATACGAATTATTCATTTAGGAAATTTCTTTTTTTTACCGTTTATTGTATTTTTTATTTTTGTAAAAAAAAAAGTACCCTTATTTTTGGTTTTCACCAAAAATAAGGGTACAAAAATAAACTAAAAAGTTGAAAAAATCAATCTTTTTAGTTTTTTAAACGGTATTTTTTAGTATGAACTTAAAAAAAGTTGATTCTAAAAACGTAAAAAAAATTATCCTTTATGACTTGGTTCGTCAGAAACAGTTAATTTTTTTCTGCCTTTTCTTCTGCGGCTTGCTAATACGTTTCTGCCTCCTACTGAAGCCATTCTGGCTCTAAAACCGTGTTTGTTCCTTCTTTTTCTATTAGAGGGTTGAAAAGTCCTTTTCATGATTTCTATGTAATTTTGATAAACAGATAATCTGTTTTTATGTTAAAAAAACTTTTTGTTCTATTTTTGATTTTCTTTTATCGAAAAAAATTTCTCCTTTTTCAAATCAGGGTGCAAAAGTATAGTTTTTTTTTGTTTTACAAAAATTAAATTCAAAAATATTTTAATAAAAATGATTCTTTTTTTATAAAGCTTTGTTAAATAGGAACATATACAATTTTTTTTGTTTCAAAAAATTCTTCTTCAAAAAAATTACTTACTTCCATTATTTGAACTATTTTGCGAAAAGGTTTGGTTTCTTGGGTCAAGTCGCCGCCTTTTAGATACAAAATTCCGTTGGGTATTGAATTTTTATCGTTGGGCGAAACATTTTTGCTGGCAAGCGATACAAACTCGGGCAAAGTGGTAACGGCGCGGCTGACTACAAAGTCAAATTTTTCTTTCAATTCTTTTGCATTTAATTGTTTGGCTATTACGTTTTTAAGTCCCAATTCGTTTTTTATGGCTTCTACCACTTTTATTTTTTTTCCAATCGAATCGATGAGCGTAAATTGCAATTCGGGCAAAAGAATAGCCAAAGGAATGCCCGGAAATCCGCCACCTGTGCCTACATCGAGTATTTTTGTGCCGTTTACAAAATTCATTGATGCCGCAATTGCCAATGAATGAAGAACATGCTTTATTTCTAAATTTTCAATGTCTTTTCGCGAAATCAGATTTATTTTTTCATTCCAATCAATGTACAATTCTCCCAAACGCGAAAATTGTTCTTTTTGCAAAACACTGATTTCAAAATATTTTTCAATTAATTTCATATTTTTAGTTGTTCTATGGTTACATTGTTAAATGGTTAAATGGTCAAATTGTTAAATGGTCAAATTGTTAAAAAAAACAAGCAATTTTTTATTTTTCAAATTGACCTTTAAACCATTTAAAATGTAACAATTTAACAATTTAATAATTTAATTACAAGCCTATTGCGTAGTAATAAATATTGTTGTAACCCGGATAAATTCCTTCCAACAAAACACCGCCTTTTTTATTTGAAAGTTTATCAATTACATCTTGAGTGGTTTTTACTTTTATACCATCAATTTTTAAAATAATGTAGCCTTCTTCCATGTTGGTGCTGTTGCGAATTTTTCCTTCGCCAATCGATTTCACTCTCACGCCTGAGCTAATTCGCATTTTTTGCAATTCCGAAGCCGACAATTCTTCCAATTCAATGCCCAAAACCGATAAAACACTGGCATCATCTTTTTTAATGATTTCGGTATTTCCGTTTAAGTTTTTGAGGGTAATGGGCATGTATTTTGTTTTTCCTTGTCGGTTTATTTCAACATTTATTTTGTTTCCGGGTCGCTGTCTGCCAATGATTTCTTGCAATTCGGGAACAGTTTTAATTTTTACATCGTCTATTTTTACAATTACATCGCCCGCTTCTACACCGGCTTCGGCAGCCGCTCCGCCTTCGAGCAATTCATCTACCAAAACGCCTTCGTTGATTTTAAGTTTCATTTCTTCGGCTATTTTGGAGTCTACACTTCTGATAACTACACCAATATAAGCACGTTGCACCACTCCGTATTCGAGCAAATCTTCTACAATTTTTTTTACCAAATTAGAAGGAATCGAAAAAGCATATCCGGCGTAAGAGCCTGTAGGACTTGCAATTGCTGTATTTATTCCCACTAAGCCACCTTCCATATTTACCAGAGCGCCGCCGCTGTTTCCGGGATTTATGGCTGCATCGGTTTGAATAAACGACTCGATAGCCGAGCGGTCTTCCGACATGCGCAAATTTCGGCTTTTGGCACTTACTATTCCGGCGGTAACTGTAGAATTGAGGTTAAATGGATTTCCAACCGCCAAAACCCATTCGCCTACCTTCACTTCGTCTGAGTTTGTAAACGGAATTACTTCCAAATCTTCGGCATCAATTTTAATAACAGCCAAATCGGTAGAAGGGTCTTTTCCAATGACTTCGGCTTTAAAAACCCGATTGTCGTGAAGAGTTACTTCTAAATCGGAGGCATCTTTTATGACGTGGTAATTCGTTACAATATGTCCTTTTTCACTGATTATCACGCCCGAACCCGAACCTACTTGCGGGGTTTGTTCTTGATAAAAAAACGGATTAAAATAAGTGGGACGTTGGCTGTTTACGATTGATGTAATGTGAACTACGCCGTCCATAACTTTCTCGGCAGCAGTTGTAAAATCAGGAACATTTGCGCCTTTGTTGGCTACCAAACGGCTCATGGAATTATCCAATTCTAATACTCGAATGGGTTTGTTGCTTTCAATGGCATAAAATACTCCGTAAGTTAAAGCACTTCCTAAAATAGCTGCGAATAGCAATTGAACGAAATTTTTCATATTTTATCTCCTCTCTTTTTGTTAAAAATTTTTTTTTCAATTATTTTTTTTGAAAATTTTAGAATTTTTTTTTAACAAAATTACATCATTGCACCCAAAAAAGCAAATGATTTTAACATTCTTAAACTCAATTTCTGTAAAAAAAGTCAATTTTTAACTTTTTTATAGAAATAAAATTTAAATTTATAAAAAATTAAGATTAAAATCCGCAACAAATTGCTATCGAATTAAAAGTCATGGTATCAATTGTTAGCAAAAAGCGTAAAAAATAAGCATCAATAAGCTATTTATTAACAAATTAATACGATGACTTTTAAATTTTTTAGAAAGATTAAAATCCCGAAAAGTTGGGGTTTCCTTGAGTTTTAAAAGATTCGATGTGCCGTTGTTTTTTGGGGAAGTGAATATCGTTGATAGTAATCAAAATACCCGTTTCTTCTACTGCTCCAAAATGCTCGTTGAGCGAAGTGCCAAAACTCATCATGGTATCCGAAATGTTCATATACGTATTGATAAGCGGTGGTATGGTTTCGCCCAAAGCCCGCACTTCTTTTGAAAGTTCTTTGTGATTTTCTTTATAATCGTCAAAATTGAAATATTTTAATAATTCATTTTCATCGCTATAAAGTTTTAAGGCTTTTTTGGGTTTAATTAATTCGTATTTGTCAGGAAATTGTTTTTTCATAAAGTACAAAATCAAATCGCGAGCTTGCTGATTGTAAGTCGTGTACATGGTTACTTTTCCGAAAAAATATTTAACATTCGGATTTCCTTGAATGATAGCACCCAAACCGTCCCAAAGGTTATCAAGGGCAAAAATACCTTTCCTTTCGGCATTTTTACTTTGGGAAGAAGCTCTAACAAAGCTTCTTCCCAGTTCAATGGTAAACGGGAGAAATTCTTTTTTAAAACGGTCTGAAAAATTCAAAAGGCGAGCCGTAGCTAAATTTAAGTCGCCATTTTCATCGGTAATAGGAAAATGTTCGTAAGCATTGTAATATCTATAACCTCCAATGATTTCTTTTTCGCGGGGATTCCACACAATCATTTGTTTGTAAGGAACATCGGCAGTATCGTAGCGGTCTATGTCCACTTCTTTGCCTGTTCCACCACCCGGAAGTCGAAATGCTTCTTCGCGCAAACGCCCTATTTCGAGCATCGTATTGGGCGAATTTTGCGCTGTTAGTATATAAATTTCGTTGTCAGAAAAGTTTGTTTTGCGTACAAATTTATCGTTTGTTAGCTCTTCTTCTATTTTGCTTACATCAATTGGAGGAATTATTTGCTTCATAAATTGAATTTGGAATATTTTTGTGGTTCTATTTTTCTAACGTTTACTTGTTTTTTTATTTTTTTCAAAAGCTAATTTTAATCGTATTTTTAAAGAATACGCCGCTATTTTATAAATTTTTATTTTATAAATGTACCGAAAATTACTGTATTATTTTTGTTTTTAGTTTTAAAAAATTATACACTCGAAAATAAAAAAGTGCGCAAAGATAAATAATTAAAGTAATTTTTAAAAATTCATTTCATAAACTTTATCATAAACCCATTCAGACCATTGTTCGGGCGTTTTGCTTTTGTTGAAATCAGTATAAGGAATGGGCTTTCCAAACTGAATTTTGATTTCCGTATTGGCATGTTTAAAGGCTTCATCGGCTATATAAAACATTTCAATATTGGCTTTCATTTTAAAAAAAGTACGAAAACTGGCTAAGCGATAGAAAAAATTAGACATTTCTCCCGAAATGCGTACCGGAATTACATCGCGCTTGTGTTCAATGGCTTTGTTTACAAAAGTTTTTCGCCATTTTAAATCGCGTACTTTTCCATTTATCCGCCGTGAAACATAGCCCGAAGGGAATATAAGTATTTGATATTCAGAAGCAAATAGTTCGTCTAAATACTTAATGTTTTCGCGCGGAGTAGCACCGTGTTTGTTTACACCTACAAAAAGTGGTTCATAATTTTTAAAACTCAGCAAAACATCGTTTACAATAAAACGCAAATCGCCCGCATGTTCGTAAGCTTCGTTCATTAAAACCAACGCATCAAAGCCTCCAATGGGGTGATTGGACGCAAAAATGTATTTTTTCCCTTTCTCAATATTTTCTGTACCTATCGATTTTATTCGTATATTGTGGTGCGCAAGCATACCATGAACAAAATTTATTCCTCTGTAATCTTTGAAATCGGTTACCAACCGATTAAAATCGTCTTCGTGAAGAATTTTTTTTATATAATTCAAAACAAAACGAGGCAGAAATCTCTTTAATTTCGGATTTTTTGCAGCTATAACGCCTTCTACGTCTATAAGTTTTTTCTCTTCCATGTTTTACAAAATGGCTAAGTAAATGACTAAAAAAATATGTTTAAAAATTTTCCAAAGCTAATTAAATTTCTTAAAAAAAAATCGATTGTTGCTCAAAACTGCTATTTAATTTCTTTTTTTTTCATTAAAACATAAAAATTTCCATTTTTTGCTATTAATATTGTTTTTTTTTAGAAAATTTATTAACAATTTTATTTACTAATTATTTATTTTTATTATTTTGAAAATCAATACTATATCTTAAAATTAAAAGGTTTAAAATCATGTTTTTTTTTAAAAAAAAGAACGCATTGAAAAAAAAATGTGTTAAAAAGTGGGGTGAAGTGGTGTAAAGTGGGATATTTTTTTTAATTTTACATTTTGAAAAAATACACTATTTTTCAAAATAAAGCTATTTTTTTCAATAAAAAGGCACAAAATAAAGCAAAATAGAATTTTTTTTAATTTCAGTGTAGATTTTAAATGTTTGAAAATGAATAATTTAAACATACAAAGAAATCGAAAAATTAATTATTTCCATTTTTAGGTATTTTTTTTAACAACAAAAACTAAAAAAGAAGAAAAAACCACAAATGATAAATTTTATAGGCGATTTTCCTTGCAAATTGGACGCAAAAGGGCGTTTAACTTTGCCGGCAGCTTTCAAAAAACAAATGCAAGCCGTCGGACAGGAAAGTTTTGTGGTTAAAAAAGACATTTTTGAAAAGTGTTTGGTGCTTTATCCCATCAAAGAATGGCAAGAGCAAGTAGAAATTTTGAACAAAAAAATAAACCCGTATAATCGGGAGCATAATAAATTTTTGCGCGAATTTCACAGAGGAAAAGCAGAATTGAGCATTGATAATGTAGGTAGAGTTCTTATTCCCAAGCGTTTGCTCGAAATTATCGGCGAAAGTTCCGATTTAATTTTAGCCGGTTTGGAATCAAAGATAGAAATCTGGGACAAAGATACTTATGAAAGCATGCAAGCCAATGAAGACGATTTTGCTGCTTTGGCAGAAAAAATTATGATTTAACTAAATAATTAAAAATCAATGGAATACCACGTACCCATAATGCTCAATGAATGTTTGGAAGGTTTAAATATTAAACCCAACGGCATTTATATTGACGCTACTTTTGGTGGAGGTGGGCATTCGCAAGCCATTTTAAATCAACTCGATAAAGGAAAATTAATAGCTTTTGACCAAGATGCCGATGCTATGGAAAATAGAATTAACGACGAGCGTTTTATTTTTGTGCATCACAATTTTAAATACCTGAAAAATTTTTTAAAATATCACGGTATTCAGCAAGTAGATGGCATTTTAGCCGATTTGGGTGTTTCATCTCATCACTTTGATGAAAAAGAAAGAGGTTTCTCGTATCGCTTTGACAGTAAGCTCGATATGCGTATGAATACACAAAGTGAACTTTCGGCTATTGAAGTTCTCAACAATTATGATTTGAATGAATTGACCCGAATTTTTAAAGAATTTGGTGAGCTTTCAAATGCTTACAAAATAGCCGGATTGATAGTGAATTACAGAAAAAACAACAAAATAACAACTACCGGACAACTTTTTGAAGCCATAAAAGAAATTACGCCGGCTAACAACGAGTACAAACTGTATTCAAAACTTTTTCAGGCTATTCGCATGGAAGTAAATAAGGAATTGGAGGTGTTGCAATTATTTTTAAATCAAGCAATTAATGTTTTAAAAATTGGCGGTCGCTTAGCAGTAATTACTTTTCATTCATTGGAAGACCGTTTGGTTAAGAATTTTTTTAAAACCGGAAATTTTTCGGGTGAAGTAGAAAAAGATTTTTACGGAAATATTTTATCGCCCTTTAAAATGATAACCAAAAAGCCTTTAGAAGCTTCTGCCGACGAATTAAAGAAAAATTCCAGAGCGGCTTCGGCAAAACTTAGAATTGTAGAAAAAATATTGTAAAAAATAAAGAGTTAAAAAATATTTGCTAATTAGTCTAATAATTTTAGCATGCCCCCTTCAAATTTTTTTTGAGGGGGGATTTAAAAAAAATTGGATTTTTTAACAAAAAAAGATAAAAAAATGACAAAAAAAAGAAATCCATTTATGAACCTTGTCGATGGTTCTATTCTGGTAAAAAGAAAAGTAGTTCGGCAATTTCCGTTTATTATTTTTCTTACCTTTTTGGCATTTTTATACATTGCCAACAGGCTTTCGGCTGAAAATACGGCAATGAAAGCTGCAAAATTGGAAAAAAACATCAAACGACTTAAAGCAGAAGCCATGAGTTTATCTTCGGAATTAATTTTTTTGAGCAATAAATCGGAGGTTTCGCATTTAATTAGCGAAAAAAACATGAGCTTAAGATTTACAACCGAGCCTCCTAAAAAAATTTTAATTGACAAAAAAGCCAATTAAAATGCTGAATAATGAATTTTTTAAAATTATATTTTTTTATTAAAATAAAGGAATTTAACAATAAAATAATAATTGGATTGCAATGAAACAGGAAATTGTTGCACGAATTTCGTCGATATATTTTTTGATAGTACTATTAGCTTCTGCCATAGTATTTAAGATATTGTATATTCAAATTTTTGAACAAGATAAATGGAAAGCCAAAGAGAAAGCCATTGATTATAAGGAAATTGAAGCATCACGCGGCAATATTTACAGCGAAGACGGAAAAGTTTTAGCCGTTTCGGTGCCGTATTTTAGAGTTTTGATGGATTTTAAAAGCAACGCCTTTAAGCGCGAACTATTTCATAAACAAGTAGATACATTGTCGGTTTGTTTAGCTAAAATGTTTGGCGACAAATCGGCGGGCGATTACAGTTTGGAGCTTAGAAATGCCGAAAAAAAGCGAAAAGCTTATCATTTGTTGCATTCCAAAGTTACTTACAAACAACTCAAAGAGCTTTTGAATTTTCCTTTTTTTAAAGAAGGAAGATTTAAAAGTGGCTTAATAACAGAGGCTTACAGCAAGAGAGTAAAACCGCACAATTATTTTTCGGCACGAACCATTGGTTACATTTCTGCCAGCGAAACCGTTAATACTGTGGGCATTGAAGGTGCTTACAATTCGGTTTTAAAAGGTGTAAACGGAATGCGTTTGATGCAAAAATTGCCCGGAAACGACATGTGGATGCCGCTAAATTACTCAAACGAAGTAGAACCGGTTGATGGAAAAGACGTCATAACAACGCTCAATGTAAATATGATGGAAATAGCCGAAACCGCTTTGCTCAAACAATTGCAAAACCTTGATGCTAAGCACGGTACAGCTATAATAATGGAAGTGGAAACCGGCGATATAAAAGCGATGGCAAATTTAAGCAAAATGGAAGATGGAAAATACCAGGAAAGTTTTAATTTTGCCATTGGTCAAAGCAGCGAACCGGGTTCAACCATTAAATTGGCTTCATTAATCAGCCTTTTGGAAGATGGAAAAGTGGATTTGAACCATGAGATTAATACTCAAGGTGGTACAATTAAATTTGGCGATTTTACCATTCGCGATTCTCAAAAAGGCGGTTACGGAACAATTACCGTAAAACAAGCCTTTGAACACTCGTCAAATGTGGCTTTCGCTAAATTAATGTGGAAACATTATAAAGACAGTCCCGAAGATTTTGTTGATAGACTTTATAACATGGGCTTAAATAAAAAAGCAGGTATAGAAATAAAAGGTGAAGGCACGCCTTACATAAAATATCCGGGCGAAAAGCATTGGTACAAAGTCAGTTTGCCTCAAATGTCGATAGGCTATGAATTAGAAATTACGCCTTTGCAAACCCTTACTTTTTACAATGCCATAGCCAACAACGGTAAAATGATGAAACCCCGTTTTGTAAAAGAAATCAGGGAATTTAGTCATACCGATAAAAAAATTAAAACCGAAGTTTTAAATTCGTCCATTTGTTCGCAAAAAACCATTCAAAAAGTTAAACTATGCTTGGAAGGCGTGGTGGAACGCGGAACGGCAACCAACATAAAAAACACGAAATTTAAAATTGCCGGAAAAACCGGAACGGCTCAAATGGCAAATGCAAAATTTGGTTACGAAACCGAAAAAGGAAAAAGTTATCAGGCATCGTTTGCCGGTTATTTTCCAGCCGACAAGCCCAAGTATTCGTGCATTGTGGTTATTTATGCGCCTCAAAAAATTTCCTATTACGGAAGTGGAGCGGCGGCTCCGGTTTTTGGCGAAATAGCTCAAAATGTGTATGCTACAGCTTTGGACATTCACAAAGAAATCAATCATAAAAATTACGCTTATAAAAAGAAAGACAATGTTCCTTTTTCAAAAAGCGGTTACAAAAAAGAAACCGAATTTGTGTTCAGAAGTGTTCATGCTTCTATACAAAACAATTCAAATGAGGGAGTTAGCTGGGTTTTAACCCGAAATAACAACGATTATGTTGAATTTCAAAATTTAAAAGTTTCCAAAAATAAAGTGCCTTCGGTGCGCGGAATGGGTGCTAAAGATGCGCTTTATATACTTGAAAATATTGGACTTACAGTAGAATTGAAAGGCAGAGGAACGGTTACAAAACAATCCATTGAAGCCGGAAGTGCTTTTTCAAAAGGTCAAAAAATTGTTATCGAACTGATTTAATTTTTATTTAAAATAAATGAAAAATTTAAAGAAAATATTAAAAAATATCATTTCTGAAATTCAAATCAATAAAACCATTGGAAATATTGATTTGGAATTTAATGAATTGCATTTCGATTCGCGAAAAGCATCAAAAAGCGATATTTTCTTTGCATTAAAAGGTACACAAACTGACGGGCATATTTATATTGATGAAGTAATTCAAAAGGGCGTTGCGGCTGTTGTTTGCTCTGAATTGCCTCAAAACATTAATCCGAATGTAATTTATTTGCAAGTGGATAATGTGGCAAAAGCATTGGCTTTTTTTGCTGCCGAATTTTACGAAAATCCGAGCAAACGCATTCGTTTAGTGGGAGTTACAGGTACTAATGGAAAAACGACCATTGCTACTTTGCTTTATAATTTGTTAAAAAAGTTTGGATACAAATCGGGGTTGATTTCTACCATTAAATACATAGTGAATGAAACCGAATCTGATGCTTCGCACACAACGCCCGATGTGCTTACTATCAACAAGTTACTATCGGAAATGCTTGATGCCGGTTGTAAATATTGCTTTATGGAAGTAAGCTCTCATGCCCTTATGCAAGAGCGAGTTACAGGTTTAGAATTTGCCGGAGCTATTTTTACAAACCTTACGCACGACCATTTGGATTATCATGTTGATTTTGCTCAATATAGAGATGCTAAAAAAATATTGTTCGACAATTTGAAAGGAAAAGCCTTTGCTTTGGTCAATTCAGACGATAAAAACGGTAAATTTATGTTGCAAAATACAAAAGCAAATAAATATACTTTCGGTTTAACTTCTTTTTCAAATTTTAAGGCAAAAATTTTGGAAAAGCATTTCGATGGAACGCTTTTAGAAATGGACTCTAAAGAAGTTTGGATACAATTTTTAGGCGATTTTAATGCTTCAAATTTTCTGGCGGTTTACAGTGCTGCAACGCTTTTGGGCGAAGTGCCTAAAGACCAAGTTTTGAGGCAGATAAGTGCATTGACTCCCGTGCGCGGACGTTTTGAAACCGTTAAACTCAAAACCGGTGCTTTGGCTATTGTCGATTATGCACACACGCCCGATGCGCTTGAGAATGTTTTGCAAACCATTAAAAAACTGAATGTTAAGCAACATGAAATCATTACCGTTGTAGGAGCCGGTGGAAATCGTGATAAAACCAAACGCCCAATTATGGCACGCATAGCTGGCGAATACAGCGACAAAGTGATTCTAACTTCCGACAATCCGCGTTTTGAAGAACCTTTGGAAATTTTGAACGACATGAAAGCCGGAATAACAAAAAAAGCTGAAAATAAGTATTTTATAATAGAAAACAGATTGGAAGCTATAAAAAAAGCCGTAGAAATGGCTAAAAAAGATGATATTATTTTAGTAGCCGGAAAAGGGCATGAAACTTATCAAGAAGTGAAAGGAATTAGACATCATTTTGACGATAGAGAAATTTTATTAACGATTAATGTTTAATGTTTAATGTTATATATTTTTATAAAAAAAAATGCAATTTAACAATAGAACCATTTAACAATAGAAAAACGTGTTTTATTATTTATTTCAATATTTAGGCGAATTGGATTTTCCGGGTTGGCGATTGTTTCAGTACATATCGTTTAGAAGTGGCTTATCAGTGCTTTTTGCGTTGATTATTTCGGCTATTTATGGAAAAAAAGTAATTGCATGGCTTCAAAAAAAGCAAATTGGCGAAACCATACGCGATTTGGGACTCGAAGGGCAATATGCTAAAAAAGGAACTCCAACAATGGGCGGAATTATTATTATTATGTCCATTGTTATCCCAACTCTTTTGTTTGCAAAAATCGGAAATATTTATATAATTCTTATGCTGATAACTACTTTATGGATGGGAATTATAGGGTTTTTAGACGATTATATAAAAGTTTTTAGAAAAAATAAAGACGGATTAAAAGGACGATTTAAAATCATCGGACAAGTTGGATTAGGGCTTATTGTGGGCATGGTGCTTTATTTTAGCGACACTGCCGTTATTCGTGAACAGCGCGTTATCGAAAATTCTAATCAAACCGAACTTGTTGATAAAAATACGATAACGGTTGTAAATGAAGACTTTAAATCAACCAAAACGACCATTCCGTTCGTGAAACACAACGAGTTTGATTATGCCGATATTTTATGGTTTTTAGGGCAGGATAAATACAAATGGGCTTGGTTGGTTTTTGTTTTTGCCGTAATAATTATTGTAACAGCCGTTTCTAATGGTGCCAATATGACCGATGGTTTAGACGGTTTAGCGACCGGAACATCGGCTATAATCGTAATTACTTTGGCACTTTTAGCTTATTTTTCGGGCAACGTAATTATTTCAAACTATTTGAATATCATGTACTTACCACACACCGGAGAATTGGCGGTTTTTGCGAGTGCTTTTATTGGAGCTACGATTGGTTTTTTATGGTACAACTCTTTTCCGGCACAAGTTTTTATGGGCGACACGGGAAGTCTTACTTTGGGAGGAATTATTGCCGTATTTGCTATCATTATTCGCAAAGAATTACTCATTCCCATTTTGTGTGGAATCTTTTTTGTTGAAAACCTTTCGGTAATGCTGCAAGTGGGTTATTTTAAATACACTAAGAGGAAATACGGCGAAGGTCGCCGAATATTTAAAATGGCACCTTTGCATCATCATTATCAAAAATTGGGCATTCCCGAACCCAAAATTGTAACTCGTTTTTGGATAGTTGCCATTATTTTAGCCGTAATAACCATTATTACATTGAAAATAAGATAATTAAATTTTTATAAAAATGAATTTTTCAAAAAAAATAGTCGTATTAGGAGCAGGCGAAAGTGGTGTAGGGAGTGCTATTTTAGCAAAAAAACAAGGTTTTGAAGTTTTTGTTTCCGACAAGGGAGCCATAAAAGATAAATACAAGCAAGTGCTTGAAAAACAGCAAATTCGCTGGGAAGAAAGTGTGCATTCCTTATCGGAAATGGAAAATGCTTATGAAATAATTAAAAGTCCCGGAATACCCGAAAAAGCTGAAATTATTAAGTTCTTAAAAGAAAAAAAAATACCGATAATTTCGGAAATCGAATTTGCTTCACGTTATACGCGTGCAAAAATGATTTGCATTTCAGGCTCAAACGGAAAAACAACCACCACAAGCCTGATTTACGAACTTTTTAAAAATGCCGGTTTTAATGTGGGTTTAGCCGGAAATATCGGTAAAAGTTTTGCATGGCAAGTAGCTGAAAATGAGTTTGATTACTATGTTTTGGAGTTGAGTAGTTTTCAGCTCGACGGAATGTATCAATTTAAAGCTGATGTGGCTGTTTTAATGAACATTACGCCCGACCATTTGGACAGATACGAGTATAATTTTCAAAATTATATCGATTCTAAAATGCGAATTGTTCAAAATATGGATAAAAACGGCGTTTTTATTTTTTGGAACGAAGACCCGATTATTCAAACAGAGATTGAAAAGCGAAATTTTAAAAATAGAGAAAATGCTTCAATTTTAGTTCCTTTTTCTGACGAAAAAATACTCGAAACGGGAGCTTTTGTTGAAAATAAAGAAATAAAAATTTTATATAAAAACACAGAATTTACTATGTTGCAACAAGATTTAGCTTTAACCGGTAGGCATAATACCTACAATTCGATGGCGGCGGCGGCAACCGGATTGGCTTTCGGTATTACAAAAAAAATTATTAGAGAAAGTTTGAGTCGATTTGAAGGTGTGCCACATAGACTTGAAAACGTATTGAAAATCAAAGATGTACTTTACATCAACGATTCAAAATCCACCAATGTAAATTCGGCTTGGTATGCTCTGGAAAGCATGAAAACGCCCGTAATTTGGATAGCCGGTGGTGTGGACAAAGGAAACGATTACAGCATGTTGCATGAATTGGTGCAAAAAAAAGTTAAACTCTTGATTTGCTTGGGTATAGATAATGATAAACTCAATCAAGAGTTTAAAGAAATGACAAAAATAGTGAATGTTCTTTCGATGGAAAAAGCACTCAAAGCAGCTTATTTTTATGCCGAAAAAGGCGACACGGTTTTGCTTTCTCCAGCTTGCGCAAGTTTCGATTTGTTTGAAAACTACGAAGATAGAGGAAATCAATTTAGAGAAGGCGTTAGAAAATTATAATTTTTTATAAAAAAATATGAAAGGTGCTATAAAAGGCGATAAAATCATTTGGGCAATTATTTTTATTTTGTTCATCTTTTCGGTTTTAGCTGTTTTCAGCTCAACCGGAAGTTTGGCATATATGAGCGAAGCCGGCGGAAATACAAGTAGTTACATTATAAAACACATTGTATTTTTGTTGATTGGCGTTGCCATTATTTATTTTATTCATAAAGTACCTTATTTGTTTTTTTCAAAAATAGCTAAATATTTATTGTATATTTCGATTGGTTTGTTGGTTATTACACTTTTGTTTGGTGTAACAAAAAACAGTGCAACTCGTTGGCTTACAGTACCGGGGCTTGGAATTGGATTTCAAACCTCCGACCTTGCCAAAATTTCCCTTATTTTATACATGGCTCGCTTATTGTCTAAAAATCAGGAAACTCAATTACAGCGCAAAGAAGTATTCCAACCTTTGATGATAATTTCGGCAATTGTTTGTGGATTAATTTTACCGGCAAACTTTTCAACTGCCGGTTTACTTTTCGGCACAAGCCTTATTTTAATGTACATTGGGCGTGTGCATACGCAATATCTGCTACGCACTGTGGGAGGTTTGTTTGGCGTTGTGGTTATTTTATTGCTTTTAGGAACAGTGGTGCCAAACGTTGGTCGATTAAGTACTTGGAGCAATCGAGTTGAAAATTTTGTCAAAGGCGAGGGAGGCGATAATTATCAAGCCGAACAGTCAAAAATTGCCATTGCTACCGGCGGTTTTTTGGGTAAAGGCCCCGGAAACAGCACTCAACGCAATTTTTTACCTCACCCCTATTCCGACTTTATTTTTGCTATTATTATCGAAGAATATGGTATTTTTGGTGCTTTGATTGTTATTTCGCTTTATTTGTGGCTTTTATTTAGAGCTGGAGTTATTGTTAAAAACAGCACAGGTACTTTTGCCGCTTTTTTGGTCATTGGATTAACTTTACTGCTTGTTTTTCAAGCTCTTATAAATATGATGGTGGCTGTAAATCTCATTCCGGTTACCGGACAAACTTTGCCATTTTTGAGCATGGGCGGAACGTCAATTATGTTTTCGAGCTTGGCTTTAGGCATTATTTTGAGCGTAAGTGCAAACAATCAGCACAAAATTCAATTTATTGAAACAAATGAACAACACTAATTTTATGGAGAATCTTTTAGATAAATTAAATAAAATGACCATGTTGGCAGTAGCATTAGCGGTGGTTTCTCTTAGTTTGCTCAATTTTAACGATTTGCGTTTGCACGAAAATATAAAATCTTACATTGGAATTATGATAGTATTTAGTATTTTTGCTGCACGTTTTTATGTAAAATGGTTTTTAAAAAATAAATAGAATTAACAAAAGTAAACAATGAAAATTATTATAAGCGGCGGTGGTACCGGCGGTCATATTTTTCCGGCTATTTCAATAGCCAATGCCATTAAAAGAAGAGAACCAAATGCGGAAATTCTTTTTGTAGGTGCATTGGGGCGAATGGAAATGGAAAAAGTACCCAGTGCCGGATATAAAATTATCGGATTGCCTATAATGGGCTTTCCGCGAAAAATAAGTTTCCAAAGTTTTACTTTTTTTATAAAATTGTTCAAAAGTTTGAATTTAGCTAAAAAAATAATAAAGGATTTTAAACCCGATGCTGTTGTGGGAGTTGGCGGCTATGCCAGTGCGCCATTGCTTAGAACGGCTTCTAAAATGAAAATTCCTGCTCTTATTCAAGAACAAAATTCGTATGCCGGAATTACCAATAAACTTTTAGCTAAAAATATAAAGTCTATTTGTGTAGCTTACGAAAACATGGAACAATTTTTTCCGTCCGAAAAAATTGTTCTTACCGGAAATCCTATTCGTAAAGATTTGATTTCCAACATATCAAAAGAAGAAGCTTTGGCTTTTTTCGGTCTTGACAAAACAAAAAAAACAGTGCTGGTAATCGGAGGCAGTTTAGGTGCTGCAACCTTGAATAACAGCATTTTAGAAAATTTGAATTGGATTAAAAAATATGCCGATATTCAATGGATTTTGCAAACCGGAAAATACTATTCTGAAAAAGTAAAGTCGGTTTTGGAAAATGAAAAAATACCCAATTTGCAAGCTCATGATTTCATTATGCGAATGGATTTGGCTTACAAAGCCGCTGATTTAGTGGTTTCGAGAGCCGGTGCGGGAACTATCTCCGAACTGTGTGCAGTGGGGAAAGCCACTATTTTAGTGCCTTCGCCCAATGTAGCCGAAGACCACCAAACAAAAAATGCTATGGCATTGGTTGAAAAAAAAGCTGCTATTTTATTGTCTGATAATCAATCGGTTGAGCATTTAATTCCAACTGTGGTTAAAACCTTACAAATGCCCTCGGAATTAGAAAATTTGAGCCGAAATGCTTTAAAATTGGGCATTCCAAATTCCGATGAATTAATTATAGATGAGTTATTTAAAATGATAAATTGATTTTATTTTTTTTAATACGAAAAAAGATTTACTATGAAAACAAAACTTTTTATTTTTACATTCATAAGTTTTTTGGTTTTTCAATCGTGCGATTTTAAAACCAAAGGACGTTTACAAGAAGAAGCCTTTGAATTGCAGCAATTGCTTTTAGATGAAGTAGTTAATGCTTATTCCGATATTAAAGACTACAAATATGTTGATGAAAATCAAGACGAACGCTTGAAAATCATTTTTCAAGCCACCGACTCTACTTTCAATCCTCGAAAAATGTACAAAAAGATAGAAGGGACTGATAAAATGGCAGCTTACTTTGTGCAGTTGAAAGAAATTAATACCTTACTTAATACGCAAGATTTAGAAAATAAAGTTTTGCACGATACCATTATTAACGAATTGAAAAAAGTAAGAGTGAACATAGATTCAATGCGTAAAGAACCCTATTTCAAAGCTTTAAAAAAAGATGATACTCTTAGAATTAATTCGTTTGTAAAAGAATTTGACAACATGCTTATTCGCAAAAAAATAAAAGATATTGATTATTTTTCGAGCGAGTTAATGTTCTTATATTCAAACTATTGGAAATCAACTTTAACAAAATTGCGCCGTTTGGTAGCAAAATCTTACAAAGAAATTGTTAGGAAAATTGAAGGCTTGCCCATTGAAATTTTCAACGAACGAAAACTCAGGGATATGCTTGAAGAGCCTTTTAGCGATGCCGAAATTTTAATTAATATGTATAAAATGAAGATGATAGAGGCTTTTATGCAAGGCGGAACAGAGTACAATCAAAAACTTAAAAATATTACATTGGCTTTAGACAAAATGGTAGCACTCAATAAAAGTCGTTTTGGCGAAGAAAAAACCAGAAAACAACTTTTAACTCAAATAGAAGATATAAAAGCATTGGTAGAAAACAATAAAATTAGTGAATAAAGTGGATTTCAATAACTTAAATAGCGTATTTTTTATTGGCATCGGAGGCATAGGCATGTCTGCTTTGGCACGTTATTTCAAGCAAATGGGTTTGGAAATAAACGGCTACGACCGTACACCTACAAAGCTCACGCAAGAACTTATTAATGAGGGTATTGATGTCTTTTTTGATGACAATATTGAGCTTATTTCTCCGGCTTTTCGCCAAAAAGAAACGACTTTAGTTGTTTTTACTCCTGCCATTCCTAAAGAGCATTTGCAATTAAATTTTTTCAAAAATTCGGGATTTGAAGTTTTGAAACGTGCTGAAGTTTTAGGCTCTATTTCAAAAAATTATAAAACCGTTGCAGTAGCCGGAACACACGGAAAAACTACCGTTTCCACCATTATTTCACATCTTTTGTATTGCTCGCATTTGGGCTGCAATGCGTTTGTGGGTGGAATTTCTAAAAATTACCAATCCAATCTAATCCTTTCAGAACAAAGCGATTACATGGTGGTAGAAGCCGATGAATTTGACCGCTCGTTTTTAAAACTTTTTCCGTATTTTGCTGTCATCACGGCTACCGATGCCGACCATTTGGATATTTACCAAAACAGCGATAATATGTTAAAATCGTTTCAAGATTTTAGCAAACAAATTGATAGCAAAGGCGTTTTGTTTGTAAAAAGACATTTGTATCAAACTTTTATCGATACCTCGGCAAGGCTTTTATTTACTTATGCTTTAAATGAAAATGCCGACTTTTATGCAAAAAACATTCGTCACGAAAACGAAATATATCGCTTCGATTTGAAAACGCCAATGGGCGAATTGCACAATTTTACAATAGGAATGCCCGGTTTGGTAAATGTAGAAAACGCTGTGGCGGCTTTAGCTGTCGCGCTCACTGCCGGAGCCAATGTAAATGTTTTGCGGCAAGCTTTAGCCCAATTTTCGGGCATTGCACGCCGTTTCGATTATAGAATAAACAATTCGGAATTGGTTTATATAGACGATTATGCTCACCACCCCGAAGAGTTGAAAGCAATAATTCATTCGGTAAAAAATATTTACCCGAATAAAAAAATAACCGGTATTTTTCAGCCGCATTTGTATAGCCGCACGCGCGATTTTGCCGAAGGATTTGCCCGAAGTTTGAGCCTGCTCGACCAAGTAGTGCTTTTAGACATTTATCCGGCACGCGAATTGCCCATTGAGGGCGTTAGTTCGCAAATAATTTTCGATAAAATTTTGTTGAAAAATAAAATTTTTTGTAAAAAAGAAGAATTACTTTCGGTTTTAAAAAATCAAAACATTGAAGTTTTATTAACTTTAGGAGCCGGCGATATTGATAAAATGGTAGAACCGATTGAAAATTATTTTTTGACAAAATTAAATTGTTAAATTGTTAAATTGTTAAATTGTTATATTTTATTATAAAAATTCATAATTTATAATTCATAATTTATAATTCATAATTTATAATTCATAATTTATAATTCATAATTCATAATTAATAATTCATTATAATTGATTGATGAAACATAAAAAAGTAAGAAGTTTAATTCTGTGGATAGCCGTAATCATTTATTTGATAGTTGTGTTGACGTTTGTTGCAAAAAAACGCAAAAATACGATTTGTCAAAAAGTAAATATTACGATTCTCGACAGTGCCAAAAATTTCTTGCTCAATAAACAAGAGTTGATAAAATACATTGATTCCGAATATAAAATATTGACTGGCAGTGCAGTAGATAGCATAGACGTAGGCAACCTTTCCGTAGTTTTAACGGATTATCCTTTGGTAAAAAATACCAAAGTTTATAAAACCATTTCGGGCGAAGTAAACATAGAACTCACACAACGAAAACCCATTATGCGAATTATCAATGACAAAGGGCAAAGTTTTTACATAGACGATGACGGCGTAATTATGCCTTTTTCAAGTACTTACACAGCTCATGTTTTGGTAATCAATGGAAACATAAAAAGTTCATTCGATTTGCACAAAAAAAATTGGGTAGATAGTTTAGCCATAAATGCCGAAAATTTTATTATTACTCAGCTTTACGATTTAGGAAAATTTATTTATGAAAATGAATTTCTTAGGGCGCAAATCAATCAAGTTTATATTAATGAATTGCTTGAATTTGAATTAGTTCCACGAGTTGGACAGCACATTGTTTTATTAGGTAAAATAGAAAATTATCAAGAGAAACTTCTTCGTTTGGAAGTTTTTTACAAAGAAATTTTACCGCGTGGAGGTTGGAATAAATACAAAAGCGTAGATTTAAGTTTTAACAATCAAATAGTTTGTAAAAAAAAATAACTTAAAAAAATACAAATAAAATGAGCCGAAAAAACGAATACATTGCAGCAGTGGACATTGGAACTACCAAGATAGTTGCCCTTGTCGGAAAAATTACTTCAAACGGACGCCTTGAAATACTTGGTATGGGACAGTCGCCTTCAAATGGAGTAAAACGAGGTGTGGTTTTGAATATAGACGAAACCGCTAATGCCATTCAAAAAGCCGTTAAAGATGCCGAAGAAGAATCAGGCATTAAATTTGACGAAGTCTATGTAGGTATTGCCGGACAGCACATCAAAAGTACCAAAAACAGAGGCATTAAGTACATTGACTCCGAATTGGGTGAAATAACTCAAGAGGCTGTTGATGAGCTTTATAACGACATGAAAAAATTGCCTATCGAAGCAGGCGAAGAAATCATTCATGTTATACCTCAAAATTATATTGTTGATAACGAAACGGGGGTTAAAAATCCGGTTGGAATGTCGGGACGCCGTTTGGAAGGCAATTTCCATATCGTTATCGGACAAACAGCTTCGGCAAAAAACATTGAAAAGTGCGTCAACCGAGTGGGTTTGAAGGTGAAAAAACTCATCTTAGAGCCTTTAGCATCGTCGGAAGCCGTTTTAACCGACGACGAAAAAGAAGCCGGAATTGCATTGGTTGATATTGGAGGCGGAACGACCGATTTGGCAGTTTATTACAACGGAATCATTCGCCATACGGCAGTAATTCCTTTTGGAGGAAACGTGATTACCAGCGACATAAAAGAGGGTTGCTCCATTTTGCATCGCTACGCCGAGTCTTTAAAAGTGCAATACGGTTCGGCTATAGCCGATATGGCACCCGAAAACAAAGTGGTAACCATACCCGGAATTGGCGGACGCGACTCTAAAGAAATTTCTTTCAAGAGTTTAGCCGAAATCATTCAAGCTCGAATGGAAGAAATCATTGATGCCATTGCTTTTGAACTCGAAAATTCCGGTTTTACCGAAAAATTAGCTGCCGGAATTGCCCTCACGGGTGGTGGCGCATTGTTGAGAAATTTACCTCAATTGATGAAATATTCTACCGGTTTAGATGTTCGAGTGGGCTTACCCAATCGCTTTTTTTCTGCCGGAAGCAACGAAAAAATCAATCAAACTCAATATTCCACTGCCGTAGGTTTGGTTTTAAAAGGTGTTAAATATGAACAAGTTCAAAATAAAAACATCAGCAAAATGGTTCAAAAAGTTCAGCCCGTTGTAGAAGAGCATGAATTGATAGATGAAACTCAAAACATTCAGGAAGGTCCAAAAAAAGTAAAATTTTTAGATAAATTAAAAAATACTTTTATAGATATATTTGATGAAACCGATACAAAAATGTAAGATTTTTTTTTTTTTATAAAAATAATAAATAAAAAAGAATAATTTTTTTTACATTTGCATTGAAATAATTTTAGTGTTTATGAAATTAAACGCTTTAAAATTTTAATACTTAATTTTTTTTGTTAAAAAAACAATAAAAAAAAATTTCCAAACCAATAACAAAAAAGAAACATGGACGATTTAATGCCTTTTGATTTACCCATAGAAAAGTCTTCTATAATAAAAATAGTTGGCGTAGGTGGTGGTGGAAGTAATGCGGTAACTCACATGTTCAAGAAAGGAATAGAGGGAGTTAATTTTGTTATAGCAAATACCGATGCTCAAGCACTGGCAAATAGCCCTGTGCCATTAAAAATACAACTTGGAACATCGCTTACTCAAGGTTTGGGAGCAGGAAACCGTCCCGAACGCGGTCGCGAAGCGGCTATTGAGAATTTAGACGATGTTATCAATTCATTGGGAACTTCTACCCGCATGGTTTTTATTACTGCCGGAATGGGCGGCGGTACGGGAACGGGCGCGGCTCCGGTCATTGCGCAAGCTACTCGAAAACAAGGTATTCTAACGGTTGGAATAGTTACTTTTCCATTCCGATTTGAAGGCAATCGGCGCATCAAACAAGCCACCGAGGGCATACGTGAATTTAGCAAACAAGTGGATTCGCTTTTAATTATTCAAAACGAAAAATTAAGAGAAATTTTTGGCGACCTTTCGCTCATGAATGCTTTTGAACGTGCCGATGATGTTTTGATGGTGGCTGCCAAAGGAATTGCCGAAATAATTACCGTTCACGGACACGTAAATGTCGATTTTGCCGATGTGGAAACCGTAATGAGCAATAGCGGAATAGCAGTTATGGGAACCGGCGTAGGCGAAGGCGAACGCAGGGCTTTAGATGCTGTGGAAGAAGCTCTTAATTCGCCACTTTTGAACAATAACGATATTTACGGAGCAAGAAATATTCTGGTAAATATTATTTCCGGTAAAAAAGATGCTTCTATGGACGAAATAGGTCAGATTAACGACTTTGTACAAGAGGCTTCCGGGCAGTCGGCTGATTTGATTTGGGGAAGCACCAAAGATGCTAATTTGGGCGACAAAATTGCGGTTACTGTAATAGCTACGGGCTTTAAAAAAAGCATTTTACCCGAAATTTTTCCCGACTCAGAACCCGATAAAGAAGTAAACCATTTGAACGATGGCAAACGGGTAAACAGCAATCTTTTTGAATGGGGAAATGATGAAAACTCAGACGATGACGGTGCTTTTGACGGTGCTTTTGAAGAAAAAAAACAAAAAAATTCTTTTGTAATAGAAGATAAAACGCAAGCTCAAAAACAAAAGCAAAAAATTGTTTACGACCTCGACCAAGCTTTTAACGAAGGGGAAAAAGAGTTTTTTAAAAATAAAAAAGAAGATTTTATTGAACCGAAAATTTCTACTGAAAAAAAAGAGCCTGTTGAAAAAGAAGACCCTTTGAAAAAAAGAGTTTACAAACCCGAAAATGATTTAGAACTCATGGAAAATGAACCGGCTTACAAACGAAAAAAAGTTTCGGTAAACATTGAAAAACATTCCGATAATAAAAATATTTCTAAATTTTCGCTCACCGAAGACGAAGATGGTGCAAAAATTAGGAAAGAAAATTCTTTTTTAAATAATAGAGTGGATTGATAAAACTTTTTAAAAAATAATTCGGCTTATTTTATTTTTTTATTTTTCTCTCCATTCTTTTTTTTAAAACCTGAAAAGTTATTTTTCAGGTTTTTTTTGTGGCATACACGCTACCCCGTACAGAAGTGCTGAGACGCGTTTCTACAATGGGGCATTAATCCATCGTTAAAACATTCTACATTAAAAAAAAGAACCAAAAATGCGTTCATACTTTAGCGCAGCCTGCAAGCGCTGCGACAAAAACGCCCACAAAATACAAAAACTGCAACACCGCAAAATACAAAAATACTTTTTTTTAAAATCCACTGTTCTGAAATTATATTTTATTCTCAATTAATTTTTTCAATTCATCTTTCGATGGCAAATAAAGTTGGTTTTGGCTTGAGAAAAATGAATTTTACTTTTCCCACATGTTTTATGAATTTTAAAATAAGGGAATAAGGCTTTGAAAATCAACTTTATTCCTTTAGTTACTACAAACAAAATTCCGTCTTCCCCTATTCCCTTATTTCTTTTTTTAGAAAAAGAAAAAGATTTGAGTTTATTTCTACATTCGTTCAAAAAAATAACGAACCATTGTTACACAATACCAGAAAAAAATCCGTGTAAATCAGTCCAATCAGTCCAATCAGTCCAATCAGTCTAATCCGTGTTCCATTGCATAATACGAGAAAACGATATTTTATCAATATTTTCCCAATTTTTTTTTCAAGTTATACTTTAAACGGTTATAATTTGGGCTTTTGTTTTTATGTAAGTGCTTTGTAATTAAAACTTTGGCAAAGTTACCGTTTGCAGTATAGCTTATAAATTCAAATTGCTCTCTACCTTCTTACAAAGTTCTAAAATAGATTCTTTCCAAGGCGGTGCAGCTCTCACAACTTTAGAAAAAATTTCATTTCCCGATTCTAATATTTTCGGGTAAATTTGTTGAAAATTATCGATACCTTCTTTAAAAAAAGAAATGATTTGTTGCTCGTTTTCAAAAGTATTTAAGTTGGCATAACGCCCAAATTCAATACCCTTGCCGTCTCGCTCGGCAGTAAAATATTCTTTTTCGGGAGTATTTGCCCAATGAATTAAGTTTTGCCTAAAAAAATGTAAAAAATTTTGTCTGATTTCGGAAAATTCGCCATTGGTACGCACCAAAACGTTCATACCCATTTTTTCATACAAATTAATATCGGAATTGTAAAAAAAACCAATATTTATACCGAAAACATATCCCAACTCATCGCTTGAAAAGCCCAAACCATAAAAAAACCAGTCTTTAGACGTTTTTTTATGAGTGTATTTGCCCAATTGTTCGTTGAAATATTTTTTAATTTCGAGTAAAATATTTTTCAGTTTATCTTCGGTAACCTCTAATTTTATACCCGAAAGCATTTTTTTAAGTTCGGCTTGCATTTTTTGCAAGTCTTCTTCACCAAGTTGCAAAACTAACTCGGCAATTTGTTGATACTCCAAATTGATTTGAAATTTTGTTTTTTCCATATTTTTTTTAACTGATTTTTTTTTTACAAATTTTCTTTGCAAATATCTACAAAACGCTCGTCCCATTTGGGTGCAGCTCTTACTACCTCGTCGAACAAACCGGAATTTTCAATTATAATGGGGTAAATTTTATGAAACTCTACTATGCAATCTTGAATGTACTGAATAATGGAATTAATGGAATGAAAATCATCGAGTTTTTTATATCGCGCCACTTCCACCCCCTCGTCTCCGCGAGCCGGATAAGAATAAACTCGCTCATTTTGATTAGCCCAATGTTCCAAATTAGACCTGAAAAAACTCAAAATTTTATTTCTAAAATCCGTTTCACCACCATTACTTCTAACCAAAATATTCATTCCGGCATAAGAAAAGAGTGTTTTTTCGTTTTTTTTAAAAAAACCTACATTGATACCAAAAACATAGCCTAAATTTTTTTTCGTAAAGGCAAATCCCACAAAAGACCATTCGGAAGATGATTTTTGATGAGTATATTTTCCCAATTTATGGTTAAGGAAAGGGCGCACGGCTCGTAATACCGCTTTTATTTTTTCTTCGTCCAAATCAATTTGAACTCTGTGATTGGAATCGTCTATTTCTAAAGCTAATTTTGATTTTTCAGCATCGGATAATTGACGAACCAATTCCAAAATATTTTCATAATTTAAGCCTAATTTGTAATTTTCTTTACTCATTTTTTGTATTTTTTTCAAAAAAACATTGTTTTTTTTCAGAAATTATTTTATCTGAAAAGTTCAAATTTTTTTTTCTGATTCGTTATTAAATACTAATGCGTTCATTTTTAATGCTAAAGGCTATAATTGTTTGTTTTCACTTTTTATCGGTTTTAAAATTAATTTTGGCTTAAAGCATTGAATAATAATATTTTAATTAAAAATGTAAGCACTATTTTTTTAATTTACAAATATACAAAAAAATACTTTAAAATCAAACTAAAAACAAGCTTTTTTATAAAATA
>DYNA01000156.1 GCA_020721325.1 Paludibacter propionicigenes | reverse complement strand
ATGTTTTTTTATTGGAAAATGAAAAGTTTTTCCTTAAAAAAGTTTATGCTTCCGACGACAAAATTGAAGTCAATATTTTTAACGGAGAATTGACCATTGATTTAACAGAAATATTTGAAAATCAATAAGTTTAAATCAATTCAAGCGCATCATCAATTGAAGTAACAGGCAAATGACAAGATTTATTTTTGCAAACATAAATTAAAGTTTTATCGTTCATAAATCGTTCTTTAAAAATAGGAATTTCAACTTGCACGTCTGTTGCAAAAACAATTATTCCGGGCAAAAACTTTTTATTAATTTCAAATAAAACTGTTTTTGCATTCTCTCCAACTATAACAATTTCAATTTGTTGCTTCGTAAAAATGGAATACAAAAAATTCCATTCATATCTAAAATAAGCATTATTTGCTAATTCGGTCTTCATATTTGCCACCATCTGAAAAGACAAATCTTGCCACTCCATTTTTTCAAATAAAAAGGACAAAACATATAAATTATGAGCCATAACAGCATTTGAAGAAGGAATTACATTGTCATTTAACTCCATTTTTCGAGTAAATAATTCCGAATTATTAAACGAAGTATAAAAAAACATTCCAGATTCTTTATCAAAAAAATGATTCATAGTATAAATAGTCATCTCTAAAGCTTTTTGCAAAAACTCAACAGAAAATGAATTTTTATAAAACTTTATAAATGCCTGAATCATAAAAGCATAATCATCAAGGAAAGCGTCAATTTGAGTTTTTCCGGCTTTAAAAGTTCTATAAATTTTACCATCAGCCTCTATCATATTCCGGCTTAAAAATAAAGCAACTTCTCGAGCTTTTTCTAAATAAATTGGATAGCTAAATGCTTCATAAGCATCTAAATAAGCTATAATAACTTGAGCATTCCACGAAGCTATTATTTTATCATCAAGCAAAGGTTTTTGCCGATTTAATTGATATTGAAGTAAAATTTTCTTGGCATTTTGTATCTTTTCAAAACCCAAATTTTCTGAAATTGAAAATTTATTGAAATAATATTCCTTTTCTTGAACGATTCTTAAAACATTTTTTCCACCCTCCCAATTTCCTTGTGGCAAAACATTAAAAAAATCAGTAAAATATTCATAACTATCTGGTATTAAGTTTTTTATTTCATTATAAGTCCAAGTATAAAACTTACCCTCTTCACCTTCAGAATCAGCATCTAAAGCCGAATAAAAACCATTTTCAGGGGATTTTAACTCTCTTTCTAAAAAATTAAAAATTTCATCAACAATTATTTTAAACCATTCATTATTAGTTAATTGATAAGCTTGGGAATAAATACTTGCTAATTGAGTATTGTCATAAAGCATTTTTTCAAAATGAGGTATATGCCATTCATTATCAACTGAATAACGAGCAAATCCGCCTCCAATTTGGTCAAAAATGCCCCCAAAAGCCATTTTTTTCAAACTCTTTTGTATAAACTGGGCAAGTTCTTTATCGTTTGTTAGAAAATAGGCACGAAATAAAAATTTATAAATACCCGGAATTGGAAATTTCGGAGCATTTCCAAAACCCCCATTTTCCAAATCAAAAATAGATTTTAAATTTTCAACCACCTGATTTACAAGGTCAAAATCAAAAACAAAATCGTCCGATTTTTGAGTAATTAAATCTATGGAATGCAATCCCTGTTCTATTTTTTGAGCGGCATCAAAAATGGTATCCGGCTTATTTTGCCATAAATCAGCCACTTGCAAAAGTAAATTTGACCAATTTTGAGGTTTAAAATAAGTTCCTGCATAAAACGGACGACCATCGGGCAAAGCCAAACAATTCAGGGGCCAACCTCCACGTCCGGTAAGTAAATGCGCGGCATTCATATAAATTTGGTCTATATCGGGGCGTTGCTCGCGGTCTATTTTTATGCAAACAAAATGCTCGTTCATTATTTTTGCAACATTCTCATTTTCAAACGACTCGTGTGCCATTACATGACACCAATGACAAGCTGCATAACCAATACTGATTAATAATGGCTTATTTTCTTGCTTAGCCTTTTCCAAAGCCGGGCTTCCCCAAGCGTACCAATCTACCGGATTATCAGCATGTTGCTGCAAATAAAGGCTATTTTCATTTTTTAATCTGTTCATTTTTTTATTTTATAAATTCATTATTTTTTTTACAAAAATATTTATTTTTATTAATTCTAAATAAAATAAAAGATAAAAATATCTTTTATTTAAAGAAATACTAAAATATTAATTTATAAAAAATAAAAAAAACCGGAAAATCCGGTTTTTATTTTTTTTAATGAATAAAATTACTTATCACAGAAAAACAGATTATTGAACTAAAAAATAATTTTTATTGTACATCCAATTTTCCACTTTATCGGCTTGTTCATTCAAATCGCGCGTTAAGGTTTTCAAAATGCACTTATTTGTCCAATAATTATTTTCAAACATCCACTTTTCAATAGGCATCTCAGCATCAAAAACATCGGGGCATGGCATGTAATTATCTGACCAGTAGTCATTTGCATACATCCATTTTTCTACTTTACCCTCCGGTTCTTGCAAAAACCAGTCGTTCTGAAAATTGCCCCAATAATTTTTTGACAACATCCATGCTTCTATTTCTAATTGATTTTCAGAAGTTTCCATTTCAAAAAATAGGGAGTAATTTGGTTTCCAATAGTTTTCAGAAATCATCCAAGATTCAATCTGAATTTCGTTATCTAAATTCTGCAATTTTAAATTTTCCATTATTTTTTTCCATTCTTCTTGGCGCGTCATCCAGTTTTCCAATTCAAACTGGGATTCTTCTAAATGAAAAGAAAGTGGATTAAAATTTTTAGACCAATAATCATTTGCCAACATCCAAGCCTCAAGGCTAAAAGGCTCATCAATTGCCAATAAATCCCAATTGGATTTGAAATAATCCTTATCGCACATCCATTTTTCGAGTAAAACCTCATTATCGGTTTCACCATTCAAGGTGTATTCATCAATTTGGGCTTGTGAATACAAGGATAAAACTGTAAAAATAGCTAATAAGCTAATTTTTAAAGTTATAGAGTAAAAATTTTCTTGTTTCATAATTTATCCTCCAATATCTTTTTTTAATTAAATATTTCGTAATAATGTTGTTTGCGTAATCTAAATCATTTTTGATGCCAAATTTTACAAAATACTGATAATCTATTACTTAAAAAGATTAAAAAGAAGAGAAACAATAAAAAATGCACGAGTTTGTAACTCAATTGTCCGAAATCGAACATTCATTTATTTTAAGAAGAAAAATATTAAAAAATACATTTTTTTTTTTGAAAAAAAAAATAGTAAACAGGTATGAATTTCAATTTTTTATTTGATTTATATATTTAGCAAAGTAAAATGCCGTTAATTTTTATTTCAATATTTAAAATAGCTCGGCAAAATAATTCTAATACATTGAACTTCAGATATTTGTTATAACTATTTTTTTAAAACGTTGAAAATCATTCTTTTTCAAATAAAAAAAATATAAAATGAATGAATAAAAGCAAATAATAAAAAACTATAATTTTCTTTTAAGTTACAAAAATTTGACGCGAAAAGCAAATTTTTATACAATTTTTTTTTACATAAAACGATTTATTTTTACAAAAAAAAACGAAAAAAACAATGAAAATAGCTGAATGATAATCATTTGAAATATATCGTAATAACAATGTATTTTATTAAAAAAAAAATAAAATGTTAAAAACAAAAATCTTTTATAAAAAAAAGTTTTGAAAATTTGTATATTCTCAAAAAAAAACTCTATTTTTATACATTGAAAAAGTAAAAAAAAAGCTAATAAAAGCTAAAAAAAATACAAAAAATGGAAGTAATTAGTAATTTTAAATTTTACAATAGAGATACAAGTTGGCTGTCCTTTAATTTTAGAGTTTTAATGGAAGCCGCTAATAATCAATTACCTTTATACGAGCGCATTAAATTTTTAGCTATTTATTCGTCCAATTTGGAAGAATTTTACAAAGTTCGCGTGGCTTATTATCGAAGCTTAATAGGTGTAGAAAATCACTCACTCGATTATGACCCAAAGGAGATATTAAACTCTATCAATCAAGAAGTTATAATTCAACGAAAAGAATTTAATCGAATATTTGAGCATGAGATTTTGCCCGGATTAAAGGAAAATAATATTATTTTTTATCAAAACGAAGAACTCAATTTAGAACAACAAGATTTTATAGAAAGTTATTTTTATCAACAAGTTTTACCGGCTATTCAACCGGCGTTGCTTGCCGAAGGAAATGTTCTGTCATTTTTACAAGATAATGCTATCTACTTGGCTGTTAAACTTTTTAGCAAAAAGAAAAAGAAAAAAGTAAAAAAGAAATATGGTAAACCTCAATACGCCATTATTAAACTTCCGTTGAGCTATTTGCCTCGATTTACAGAACTGCCTAAAGATGAGAGCAATAACCATTATATCATTATGCTCGACGACATTATTAAACAGAATTTAGATAAATTATTTCCGGGTTTTTTGATAGATTCTTCATACAGTATAAAACTTTCGAGAAGTGCTGATTTACAGATAGAAGACGAATTTCAAGGCAACTTGGTAAAAAAAATAAAAGACAGTCTTTCGCAGCGCAAAACGGGCGACCCCGCGCGTTTTGTGTATGATGATATGATGCCTAAAAGTTTCCTGAAAATTTTACGGAAAGTTTTTAATTTGTCGAAAGACGACTTAGTACCGGGTTCGCGTTATTCGGGCATGTCCGATTTGTTCACTTTTCCCAATCCCATTGCACCGGCTTTGGAAAGAGAAAAATTGCCCAATTTACAACTTCCCGAATTAAGTTCGTATAGTTCTATGTTTGAGGCAATTAAAAAACGAGAATGGTTGTTGCATTTTCCATATCAAACCTATGATTATGTAATTCGTTTTTTTACCCAAGCCGCCATCGACCCGAAAGTGCAGGCAATCAAAACTACGCAATATCGTGTGGCTCAGAACTCTGCAATAGTTAATGCGCTCATAAGTGCCGCTCAAAATGGCAAAGATGTAACGGTTTTTGTGGAATACAAAGCCCGTTTTGACGAAGAAGTAAATTTAATTTTTGCCGAAAAAATGCAAAAAGCGGGTATAAAAATTATTCACAGCATTCCGGGCATAAAAGTTCATGCCAAAGTGGCTCTGGTAATTCGGAAATCGAGCAATGAGAAGCCTTTGCGCAGTTATGCTTATTTGAGTACCGGAAATTTTAACGAAAAAACCGCAAAACTTTATGCCGACCACGGATTTTTTACTTCCGATGAAGAAATTATTTCCGATTTAAACGAACTCTTTTTCTATCTGGAAGATTTAAAATACAAACCCAATTTTAAGAAAATTTTGGTTGCACAGTTCAATATGATTGAAAAACTTAAAGAACTGATAGAGAATGAAATAGAAAATGCAAAAGCCGGAAAAAAAGCATATATTTTGGCAAAAATGAATGGATTGGAAGCAAATGCTTTTATCGAACTTTTGTACAGAGCGAGTTTGGCTGGAGTACAAGTTGATTTGATTGTGCGCGGGGTTTGTCGGTTGGTTCCAAACCAAGAATACAGCAAAAACGTTCGATTGATACGAATTGTTGATAAATATTTAGAACATGCGCGCGTTTGGGTTTTTTATTCCAATGGCGAAAACTTAACTTACTTTGCTTCAGCAGATTGGATGAAACGAAATTTGTACAGACGCATTGAAACGGCTATTCCGCTTCTTAATCCACAATTGAAACAGGAACTAATTGATATTCTGAACATTCAATTAGCCGACAATACCAAAGCTTGCGATATTGACGAAAATTTGACAAATATCCCAAAACAAAATGAAAACGGCGAAGAAGTCAGAGCGCAAATTGATATTTATAAGTATCTGAAAAACAGATATATAACACAACCAGAACTTTCTCAACCCAGTGAAATTCAAGACGCAAAAGTAGAATAATTTTACGGATTTATTTAATTTAGAAATTTTGAAAATACGGTAAAAAATAATATTTTAGCCGATAACTTTAACTTCTATCGGCTAAAATAAATAAGCATTAAAAAAAAATTATTTTACCGCTAATGCCGCTCCAACAATTCCGGCATTATTTTGTAAACGCGCCGTTACAATTGGAGTTCGAGGAGTAAGCAAATGCAAAAATTTTTCAGGTTTTTTACTCAAACCACCGCCCAAAATAATCAAATCGGGATAAAAAAGTTTTTCTAAAGCAGCTAAATATTCATTGAAACGCCCCGCCCAAGATTCCCATTCCAACTCATCTTTTTTACGAGCAGCATCGGAAGCGTAACGCTCAGCACTGTCGCCATGTAGCTGAATATGACCTAATTCTGTGTTTGGTAAAAGTTTTCGCCTGGTAAAAATAGCCGTTCCAATGCCCGTGCCTACGGTAATAATCAAAACAAAATCTTTGTTCTTTTTTCCGGCACCAAATTTCATTTCGGCAAGACCTGCAGCATCGGCATCGTTGATAACGGTAACTTTTAAACCGGTAACTTTAGAAAAAAGTTTCTTGGCATTTATATTAATCCAAGCGGCATCTATGTTGCTGGCAGTATAAACCAAACCATTTTGAACCACAGCCGGAAAACCGCAACCAATGGAACCTGTCCAATTAAAATGCTCGGCTAATTGTTTAATCACTTGTGCTATAGCCTCAGGCGTAGCAGGTATTGGCGTTTCAATACGATGCCTTTCGGCTAAAAATTCTCCGGTAGAAATATCAACCGGCGCACCTTTAATTCCAGAGCCGCCTATGTCGATTCCTAAAACTACTTGATTTTTCATTTTCATAAAAAAAATTAATGCTCTACTATTTTAAAAGGCAATGTAAAAAAGAACGTAGTTCCTTTGCCTATTTCCGATTCAAAATTTACTTCGCCTCCCAACATTTTTATCAGGTTGCGTGCAATGGTCAATCCTAAGCCTGTTCCTTGATAAATGCGCCCTTCATTCAATATTTGACCAAACTGCTTGAAAATAATACTTCTATTTTCGTCCGAAATTCCAATTCCAGTGTCTTGTATTCTAAACTCCACAAAATCAGCAATTTGATTGCACGAACAGTTTACAAAACCTTTTTCGGTAAATTTTATAGCATTTGTAATAAAATTTGTAACAATTTGTTTTAAACGAAATTCGTCGGTAATGATATAAAAATCGTCATTTAAAGAAATATTGTTTTCAAAAATAATTTCCAAATGCGTTTTTTGTTTATCAATTTTATATTTTTCAAAAAATATTTTTAAATCTGAAAAAAAAGTATTTATATAAACTTTTGATTTACAAACACTTAGTTGTCCGGCTTCAATTTTAGCTATATCTACTATATCGTCGATAAGTTTCAAAAGAATTTCGCCACTATTGGCTATTAAATCAACGTATTCTTCGGTTTCTTCTTTGGTAATGTCGGGTTCTTTGAGCAAATCGGAAAAACCAATGATGGCATTCATGGGAGTTCGTACCTCGTGCGAAATGTTCGACAAAAAAGCTGTTTTTAAACGGTCCGATTCTTCGGCTCTTTCTTTGGCTTCTTCCAATTGAATTTCATAATTGCGCTGGTCGGTTATATCTTGAATTATACCATTGATTTTCAATACTCTATCATTATTCAATAAAAATTTTTCGGCTTTTATGCGCACTATTCTTGCTTCATTTTCTCGGATTTTCCATTCCAATTCAAAATCAATTTCATTTCGATTGTAAATAAAATCGTGAAAAAAAGTGTCGAAATCGAATTTTGCAAAACGCAACATGATTCTGCGAATGGGCAGAAATGATTTTCCGATTTCCGATTTTTTCATCATCAAAATTTCGGCTGTTTTTGAAGAAAGCCACCACGTGTCGTTGTAAACATCAATTTCAAAACTTCCGAAAGTAGAAACTTTTTGAGCTAAATGGTATCGTCTAAGATTTTCTTTTAAATTATTGTAAGTAATTTTATTGTACAAAACCGCTGAAATAAAACTACTTAAATAAAGTAAATTGTTCAAATCCTTTTTTGTGAAAACAATTTGAGCGTTGTAAGACTGTATTACCCAAACGCCAAGTTCTATGTTATTGAATTTCAGAGGAATTCCTATCCAATATTCCGCCATTGCGCCCACTAAATCCACTTCGCCGCTTTCAATTAATTTTTGGTCGTCGTTTTTGTCTAAAAGGATAGCTTTTCCGCGTTTTCGCACATAATCGGTAAGGGAGCGTTTGAGATTGAGATTTAAAAAAATTATTTTTTCATCTTTTTCATCTATAAAAAATGGAAAAGTGTAAGTTCCGGTATTTGAGTCGTAAATAGCAACATAAAAATTTGAAACGTCAATGATTTGTGCTAAATGCTTATGTACTTTCGATAAAAATACTTCGTTGTTTTCGGAAGTGTATGAGTCGATAAAAGTATTGAAAATAATTTTCCATAACTTTTCATTTTGCTCATTTTCAGCAATATAATTAGTAATAGTTGAAAAATCTATTTCCGTAGAAACTTCAATCATTTTTTGTGAGTTTTTATTAAAAAAAAACGGATTAAAATTGTAAAAAAACTGGTAAAACGCAAGTAATTTTACAAGTTTCAAAAAAAAGTTTACCTTTTTACTTCCTATTCTATAAAAGAAATATTAAAATATTAATTTTGAAATAATAAATTTTATTTTTATATAACTAAAATTCAATAAATTATTTTACTAAACTATAAATATTAATTTTAATTTCAAAAAAAAAGTACCAATTTTTTTAAAATTGATACTTTAAAATATTGATTATCAATAAAATAAAAAATATATTAATCGTAATTCAAAGTTATTTTAGAGCCATATTTTTTATCGGCAAGTTTAGTGGCTTCGGTAATGACACTTTTAGCACCTCCTTTTTTAACAAAATCAATAGCAGCTTCTATTTTCGGAGCCATGCTTCCTTCGCCAAACATGCCTTGTTCCAAATACGTTTCGGCATCTTTTACATCGAGAAATTCTTTAATTTCTTGGTTTTCTTTTTTAAAATTGATAAAAATATAAGGTACATCGGTTAAAATATACAATTCGTCGGCTTTAATGGTTGAAGCCAAGAGTGCAGATGCTCTATCTTTGTCAATTACAGCCTCTTCGGCTCTTACCATTCCTTCGCTGTCGATGGAAACCGGAATACCGCCTCCGCCTACTGCAATTACTATAACTCCTTGTCTTGCAATGTGTTCAATGGTATCTGTATTAAAAATTCGGAGTGGTTTGGGGCTTGGCACAACTCGCCGATAGGCGTCTTCTGATTTTGAACTTTTTTTAAAAATCCACGATTTTTGGTCGGCTAATTTTTTTGCTTCTTCGGCAGTATAAGCCTTTCCTACTCTTTTGGTTGGATTTGAAAAAGCCGGGTCGTCTTTATCTATTTCCACTTGAGTTACAATGGTTAAAATATCTCTCTGCAACCCGTGTTTTTTCAACACATTGCGCAACATGCGCTCTATCATGTAGCCTATTCCGCCCTGCGAATCGGCAACACACACATCTAAAGGCATTTGAGCTACTCCATAGAGGCTTTCGCCGGCATCGTTGCGCATTAAAATATTTCCAACTTGCGGTCCGTTGCCATGCGAAAGAATGATATTGTAACCTTCTTTAATCATAAAAACAATATTCTCAAGTGTTTCTGTAGAATTTTGTTCTTGCTCTTCAATTGTACCAACTTGATTATCACGCAATAAGGCGTTTCCTCCCAATGCTATTACGGCTAATTTACTCATAAAATTTTATAGTTTTTTCAATGTTTATGGTCTTATGCTGTTGTTAAATTTTAAAATTTTCATTTAAAAAATCAAAAGCAAAAATAAACTGAATATTTGTAAATTCAATACTCCGAAAATATGTTAAGAAACATCTATTTTGAATTGTTAAAAATTTGCAGAACAAATTATGAA
>DYNA01000027.1:26641-34283 GCA_020721325.1 Paludibacter propionicigenes | reverse complement strand
ACATCGCAACCGCGCAAAACCGCTATATGATACGCCACCAATTGCAAAGGAATTGTAGCCAAAATAGGCACCAAAGCGGGCGAAGTTTCGGGCAATTCGATAACATGCTCCGCAGCACCGCTCATAAGGGTATCGCCTTTAGTTGCAATGGCTATAATTCTGCCTTTTCGCGCTTTTGCCTCTTGCATGTTGCTCAGTATTTTTTCATAAAACTGGTCTTTGGTAGCTATTACCACTATGGGCATTTTTTCATCTATCAGTGCTATCGGACCGTGTTTCATTTCTCCGGCAGGGTAACCTTCGGCATGAATGTATGAAATTTCTTTCAGTTTTAAAGCTCCTTCCAATGCAACGGGGAAATTATATCCGCGTCCCAAATAAAGAAAATCGGTATTTTGATAATAATCTTGGGCTATTTTGTTAAAATAGTTATTTTGCTGAAGAATTTCTTTTATTTGTTCGGGAATTTTTACAATCGATTGGGTTACTTGTTCAAAATATTCTTGCGTAATAACCTTTTTTTGTCTGCCTATTTCGAGAGCCATCATGGTAAGCACCATTACTTGAGTGGTAAAAGCTTTGGTAGATGCAACTCCTATTTCGGGTCCGGCGTGTGTATAAACGCCCGCTACGGTTGCTCGCGGTATGCTCGAACCGACTACATTGCAAATGCCAATCACTGTAGCTCCCGCTCTTTGAGCCAAATCGATGGCGGCAAGCGTGTCGGCTGTTTCGCCACTTTGACTGATGGCAAGAAAGATGTCGTCTTTGTCAATTATTGGATTTCGGTATCTAAATTCCGAACCGTATTCTACTTCTACCGGAATGCGTGCAAATTCTTCGATTAGATATTCGCCCAGCAAACCTGCGTGCCAAGAAGTGCCGCAGGCTATAATTGTAATTTTTTTTGCAGCCAGCAGTTGCGCCATAACTTTGTGAAGACCGCCCAAACGAATGGATTTGAAATCGGTAGCTACTCTTCCTCTAAAGGTATCGAGTATGGATTCGGGTTGCTCAAAAATTTCTTTGAGCATAAAATGCGCAAATCCGCCTTTTTCTATTTGTCCTATGTCTAAATCAAGCTCTTGCACATTGGGTTCTAATTGATAATTATCAACCGATTTGAGCGTAAGCTGATTTTTTTCTAATATGGCTAAATGATTGTTTTCTAAATAAATAACACTTTTTGTGTGTTCTATAATGGGAGAAGCATCGGAGGCTATAAAATATTCTTCGTTGCCCAAGCCTATCACTAATGGGCTTCCTTTGCGGGCAGCGTAAAGCGTATTGGGTGCTACACTGCATGAAATAACCAAACCATAAGCTCCAATTACTTTTTCGAGTGCCAATTTTATGGCTATTTCGGGAGTTAAATCGCCTTTTAGGTAAAAAAATTCAATCAGATTAACCAAAACTTCGGTATCTGTTTCGCTTTTAAAAGCAAAACCGTTCTTTTCGAGTTTTTGCTTCAGCGAATTGTAATTTTCTATTATTCCATTGTGTATGAGGGTAAAATAACCGTTCTGCGATTGATGCGGGTGAGCATTTACATCGTTGGGCGCACCGTGTGTAGCCCAGCGTGTATGCGCCATTCCTACAGTACCTTTGGTGTTTTTACCTGTTATGTATTTTTCTAAATCACTTACTCTTCCGGTGTTTTTGTAAATGGTTGTTTCGCCATTGATTATGGCTATTCCGGCTGAGTCGTAACCTCTATATTCTAAGCGTTTTAATCCGTTTATCAGTATCGGATACGCTTCTTTTTTTCCAATATAACCAACTATTCCGCACATAATTATCTATTGTTCTATTATTCTATGGTTCAATTGTTTTATTGTTCTATGGTTTTATATTAAAGTGAATTTGGTTTTATATTTAAAACGGTAACTTTGCCAAAGTTTTTAAACTTTGGCAAAGTTTTAATTACAAAGCAATTACATAAAAATAAAAGCTCAAATTTTAAACGTTTAAAGTATAAAAGGCATAAGGTTTTCTGGCAAACAATTTAATAAAAGTATTAATTTTCAACCCAATGCCAAATTCCTAAAAACCGAAAACCAATTTCACTTTAGTAAACATTAAAACCAAAGAACATTAAACTTATAAATCGGAGTATTTAACAACTATTTGCATGGGTTTAGAATTGTTTCCGGTTCTAATGATGCATCTTCGCGCAGTGGATTGTGTGGCATTGTCTTGAAGAATGAAACCGTTGTTTTTTTCTTTACCCATAGTTAAATCTTGAAAAAACTTTGTTATGCTATAGCTAAAAACATCTTTGTTTCTGTAAGAGCCTAAATATCCGCTACTTAAATTGTATTCCGAAAGCACTTCTTTTGCTAATAAATCATCGGAAATTTGATAAAGTACGGGCATTCGGGTTAGTTCAAAAGGTTTTATAGCTACATCTAAAGTATCGTGCAGATAAACGATTAATCGCGCATCGTAAATGATTTTATTTTCTAAATTGGTTATTTCGTTGTTGTTGAGAAATATTTTGGTGGTTAAACCATTAACGGCTTGAATAAAAGCTACGGTGTCTTGAATGCCGGTTTGATTCAAATGATAATAGAAATCGGTATTTCTATAATCGTGTGAATTGACATTTATTCGGGGCGTTCCCGAACCAAAACTGAAACTGGTACTCAAAGTATCAATGTTGCCGTCTGTATCGTAACTGCGGTGATAAACAATAACTTTTGCATCGGTGCTGCTTGCATTGAGCGAAAAGATTGCACCCGCACCCAAAGCGGTTTGTTCATCTACAGCAAAATAAAATCCTTTAAAGAAGTTTAAAAAATTTTCGCTGGTAGCGAAATCTGCCGAATCGGCATTTTTAATTTTATCAATAAAATCTTGGTTCAAACTGAATTTAAGACTTGTTTCGTTGCCGTTGAAAACTTTTGTTTCCGAAACGTACATTTTAGCCGGATTGTACCAATTATCTATTTTCATGGTGTTGTAATAAATGGTATCGGTCTGTATTTGTTGAGTCATTTCATACACTCTAAAATGAAATGGCTGATTGAGCGTTCCGTAGTAACTGCTATCGATGGTAGTAACTGTAACACTGTTATTTGCGGTATCGGTATAAGTGCGCGAATAGGTGAAGGGCAATTGCAAGATGATTGAATCGATGTCCACTATATTTTTGGGTTTAAAAACGGTGGTGGAGTTGTTGAGCTGCAAAAAAAATGAAGCTTGGGTTTTTCCGAAAATCTCATCGTTTGTGCTGCCTATTAAACAAAATGAAGTTGTGGAAGAATATGTACTATCGGCTTTAAATGTGTAAGCACTTAGAGCTAAAGTATCGTATTTGAAAACGACTTCATCGCCTTTTGGTAAAATATTCATACCCAATTCGCCTTCTTTTTGGCACGATAATAAAAAAAACAATAATATAAACATACTTTGAGAAAACATCAAAGTAAAAACCTTTTTTGTCATTATTTTCCTAAATTTAATTAATTTTTCTTTATTTTTAAATTGAATAATTCGTTTTGTTTTTATTCATTATTTGAAAAACAAATAGGAACATTGATTTAATGAAAAAAATAAATAAATCGTTGGAAACTATTTATTTTCAAATTTTTACAATAAAAAAAAACGAAATATTTTTATTACCTTTTTTTGGCAAACAAAAAAACAATTGTTTTTACGAAAGTTTATTTGATAGCCAAAACTTGATTGTAGAAATCGTGATAAGCATTAATATATGTATCCAAAGTTTGATATTCGAGCCTTGGTTTATTCGATTCGATAATATATTCATCAATTTGGGAGTCAATTTGTTGGCTACCGTTAATGAAGGCATCGGAATAGTAAAGTCCGAGCTTGGCTATATTAAAACTATCGGAAGTTTCCATTGCGGTTAAATCTTTTTCTTTAACTCCGCCGGTTCTAACCTTTTTGCTGAAAATGTTTTCAAATTCTTTTGGATACAAATCGTCGTAAACGGAAGTAATGATTTTAGAACTTTTGAAAATAGGGTCTTCTTTATAAGATTTTTTTAAAAACAAAGGCACTAAACTGGTAATCCAACCGTGGCAGTGGACTATGTCGGGCGACCAACGCAGTTTCGTAACCGTTTCTAAAACTCCCCTTGCAAAGAAAATAGCACGCTCGTCGTTGTCGGCAAAAGCTTGGTTGTTGTCGTCGGCTAAAATGTGTTTTCGTTGAAAAAAATCTTCGTTATCAATAAAGTAAACTTGCATTCTTGCCGACTGTATGGAAGCCACTTTAATAATCAGCGGATGGTCGTTGTCGTTGATAATGATGTTCATACCCGAAAGCCGAATGACTTCGTGTAATTGGTTTCTTCGTTCGTTTACTAAGCCATAACGGGGCATAAATGCTCTTACTTCCTTACCTTTTTCTAATATGCCTTGTGGTAAATATCTCCCAATGTGCGACATCTCTGTTTCGGGCAAATACGGAGTTATTTCTTGCGATACATATAGAACTTTAATTTTCTCTGCTTTTTTTGGCATTTTTATAATGTTATTATTGAATTGTAATATTCAATTTTTTTATTTTTTGCAAAAAAATGAATTGAATGAATTGAATGAATGCTTTGTTTTAAAAAACTACACAAAATTAATATAAAAAAATTGAATTTTGCTAATTTATATTTTAAATACAATGTGTGTATTCCCTTTTTTTTCTAAACGCTTGGTGTATAAATACTTATATCTACTTCTATTTAAAAGTGTTGTGAAGTTTTAAGAAATTTTATGATTAACAACCTCTGTTTTTACAAATTTTATTTGTTCTCTTTTTTAGGTTTAGACTTTTTTTAGAGCGTGTTTTTTTATACTGCCCGTGTTTAAATTCTTCGTTTTGTATTTTAGTTTTTCTATTTTGAGTGATTATTTAAAAACTTTTATGCTTATGTAATTACCTTGAAATTAGAACTTTGCCAAAGTTTAAAAACTTTGGCAAAGTTTCCTTTTGCAGTATATTAGCAATAAATTTTTAGATTTTAGGTCAAACTAACTTTTAACTCTTTCGGAATAAGACCTATCACGGGTGTCGATTTTAATTCTGTCGCCGGTATTAACAAAAAGCGGAACATGAATAATAGCACCTGTTTCTACTGTGGCTTGTTTCGATGCCGAGCTGGAAGCGGTATCGCCTTTTAATCCGGGTTCGGTGTAAGTAACTTCCATTTCAATAAAAGGAGGCAATTCGCAACTGAGTGGTGTTTCGGTATCGGCATGAAAAACGATTTCCACTTCTTGTCCTTCTTTTAGTAAATCGGCTGATTCTATGATACTTTCCTCAATTAGAATTTGCTCGTAAGTTTCGTTGTGCATAAAAATATATCCAGATTCGTCTTTGTATAAAAATTGATGAGGTCTTCTTTCAATGCGTGCAACATCTACTTTTACTCCGGCTGTAAATGTTTTGTCAAGTACTTTTCCGGTTTTTAAACTTTTCAATTTTGTTCGTACAAAAGCCGGTCCTTTTCCGGGTTTTACATGTTGAAATTGTACAATGGTTAAAAGGTCGTCGTTTATTTCCAAACATAAACCATTTTTAAAATCTGCTGTAGTTGCCATTTATGAATTATGAATTATAAATTACTTTAAAAATTATTTTCGGTCATTATTTTTTTTTTACAAAAATGAAAAGTTATGATATTGTTAAAAATTCATTTTCCTAAAAATTTTGGCTGCAAAATTAATCTTTTTGATTTTAAATTTCAAAATTTATTATTAAAAAAGGTTTTTTTATTTTATAAAACATTTATTTTTGAAAATAGTTTTTTGTATATTTGCCTTTTTATTTAAAAAAATAAGATGCGAAATTTTCGTTCCAGGTGTGTAATAAAATTAAAAAAAAATTTGCAAAAGAAATAGTAACTTTGTAGCAAAAAATATGAAAATGAAGAAAAAATTAACGATAAAAAGTCTGATAGAAAAGGCAAATGAATTTTGCAAAAAAGAAACAATGTTTCAAAACAAAGATTTGTTTGGTGTAACAGACGGAAAAGCAGTAGGAACATATATTGAGCATAAATTTCAAGAATTTTTGGCATCACAATTTGAGTATGTAATTGGAAGTTCTGCAAAAGGAATTGACTTACCTTCATCGGATATAAATACAGATATAAAAGTTACTTCAATTAAGCAACCACAATCATCTTGTCCTTTCAAAGATGCAAAACAAAAGATTTTCGGATTAGGATACAATCTGTTAGTTTTTGTTTACGACAAAATTGATAATCCTGAAACCAAAACGGCAAACTTGAATTTTGTAAGTTGCACTTATGTGGAAAAAGAACGGACAGGCGATTATACAATAACTTACAGACTACGTGAAATGGTCAATGACGGGGCAAATCTTGAAGATATTTTATCCTATTTGAATGATAGAAATATTCCTGCTGATGAAATTACGCTACAAAATATTGCTGAACAAATATTAAATATACCGCCAAAACAAGGTTATTTGACAATTTCAAATGCACTACAATGGCGACTGCAATACGGTAGAATTGTAAATTTAAAAGAAAATGTATCGGGTATAACCCGAATAATTGATAAAGTAAACGATAAATGAAATTATTTGAAGCAAATATAACAAACAAAATTTTTGATTATTTTGAGGAAAATAGAGCTTTAACGTTTTCTGAAATAAATTTAGAAATAAATTCAATTTCGGGAATAGTAAATTTCTTTGAAAATGATAATGAGTTAACAGATTTTCGCAATCAATTACAATTAAATCAAAATATTATTAATGAACCGGATAGGGCAGAATACGGTGATTTTCAAACAAATTTACGGCTTGCAAATAAAGTATGTAAACTACTGAACGAAAGGCAAATATCGCCTAAAACAATCATTGAACCGACTTGCGGGCAAGGAAATTTTATTATTGGTGCAATAAAGAATTTTGACAGCCTAACCCAAATATACGGTATCGAAATATATAAACCTTATGTTTGGCAAACTAAATTCAATATTCTTGATTTTCACCTCAGTAACTCAATAAAAAATAAGCCGGAAATACACATCATCAACCACAATATTTTTGACTACAATTTTCAAAAGCAAATCGTAATTGATAAAACCGATTTATTGATTTTGGGAAATCCCCCTTGGGTAACAAATTCAATGCTATCGACCTTAAATTCCAACAATTTGCCAAAAAAAGTAAATTTTAAAAATCATAACGGTTTAGATGCCATAACAGGAAAAGGAAATTTCGATATTGCTGAATATATCACCAATTCGTTATTAGATTATTTTCAAAATTATGAAGGACATCTTGCATTTCTTGTAAAAAATACGGTAATAAAAAACCTTGTATTTGAACAAAACAAACAGAAAATAAACATCGGACAAATTGAAAAACACGTTATTAACGCAAAAGAAGAATTTAATGTTTCGGTGGACGCAAGTTTATTCTTTTGCAAATTAGATTCAAAACCCGAAATGGTTTGCAGCGAATTTGATTTCTATACCCAACAACAAAAACAAACCTTTGGCTGGGTCGGGCAAAAATTTGTATCAAACCTCGAAACTTACCAAAAAACAAGTTATATTGACGGTAAAAGTCCATTCGTTTGGCGACAAGGGGTAAAACACGATGCTTCAAAAATTATGGAATTAGAACGCCGAAACGGACATTTTCT
>DYNA01000027.1:0-26541 GCA_020721325.1 Paludibacter propionicigenes | reverse complement strand
ATTGGCGATTATTCCTTTAAACCATACAAAGTTGCGATTTCGGGAATGTATAAAACTACTACATTTAGTCTAATAATTCCTCAAAACGGAAAAGCGATAATGCTTGATGATACTTGCTATTTTATTGGATTTGATAATAAAGAGTTTGCACAAATAACGCAGTTTCTGTTAAATAAACAGGAAACCCAAGATTTCATTCAATCAATATCATTTGAAGACAGTAAACGAAAAATTACCAAAGACCTTTTAATGCGAATTGATTTATCTAAAATTGCACAAAAAACGGACTTTGAACAGATAAATGAAAGTAATAAAACAATTACCAAAGAAATTTGGGAATTTTTTTTGCAAAAAATAAAACATTACGAAGAACCAATCAATTTGTTCGACATAATGGAAAGTAATAAATCCGCTTAGTTTGGCATTTTGCATTTGTTAAAAAAGAAAATTTTTGGGGCATTATAATTGCATAAAAATATGAAAATGAAGAAAAAAAATGTAAATTTAGAATAAATTAGACTCATTGCAAATAGAAAAATGAAAAAAAAAATAACAATTATTTCTTTGGGGTGTTCAAAAAATTTGGTTGACTCCGAAAATTTAAGTACTCAGGTGCAAGCCGATGGTTGGGAAGTAGAATTTGATAATTTTATATCCGATTCCAAAACCGTAGTAATCAATACCTGTGGTTTTATTCACGATGCCAAGCAAGAGTCGATAAATACCATTTTGAGTTTTATAGATAAAAAGAAAAGTGGCAAAATAGAAAATCTTTTTGTAATGGGCTGTTTGTCTGAACGATATAAAAAAGATTTGGAAAAAGAAATTCCCGAAGTCGATTCGTATTTTGGAGTAAACCATTTGCCCGATATTTTGAAAAAATTAAAAATAGATTACAGAAAAGAATTGTTGGGCGAACGAAAGATTTCTACGCCTTCGCATTATGCGTATTTAAAAATTTCGGAAGGTTGCAATCGAACTTGCTCTTTTTGTGCTATTCCGCTCATTCGGGGCAAACAGATTTCAATTCCAATTGAAATTTTGCTAAAACAAGCCCAAAATTTAGCTCAACAGGGTGTAAAAGAACTCATTTTAATAGCTCAAGACCTTTCGAGCTATGGCTACGACCTTTACAAAGAATACAAACTTGCCGATTTATTGGAAGAATTGGTTAAAGTTCAAGGGATTGAATGGATTCGATTGCATTACATTTATCCTACTAATTTGCAGAAAAAGGTTATCGAATTGATGAAAAATGAACCCAAAATTTGCAAATACATTGATATTCCGATACAACATATTAGCCAAAATGTATTAAAAAATATGAGGCGTGGACATCAATCTTCTACCATAAGAAATCTGATAAAACGGTTTAAAACCGAAATTCCCGAAATAGCCATTCGTACAACGCTTTTAGTGGGTTTTCCGGGTGAGGAAGAAGTTGATTTTCAGGAATTAATGCAATTTGTAAGCCAATCAAAATTTGATAGATTGGGCGTATTTACCTACTCTGAAGAAGAAGATACTTTTGGAGCTAAAAAATTTAAAGACACTATCAGCCAAGAGATTAAAGATTTACGGGCTGAAAAAATAATGCAATTGCAACAAACCATTTCCTTTGAGTTGAACCAAGCTAAAATTGGTAAAAGCTTTAAAACTATCATTGATAGAAAAGAAAACAGCTATTTTGTAGGCAGAACCGAATTTGACTCGCCCGAAGTGGACAATGAAATTATTATCGAAAATTCGGATTTTGAAATCGAAATAGGTCAATTTTACAAAGTGGAAATTGTTAGAGCCGAAGAATTTGATTTGTACGCAAAAATAACCGAAAAACTTTTATAATAAAAATGGATATATTTCAAATTAACCGATACACGTGGCTTTCAAGTCATCGAATTATTTTTATTTGAACACGTTCCCAAATTCCTAATCGCTGGGCGTTGTGAAATTTCCGTCTGATGGGCTTGGTTTTAACGGGCGGCTATAAGCTAAAGCATTTATAATGAATAACATCGGTCTAACTAAACAAACCGTTCAGACCGTTAATAAATTATAAATTATTGAAAATTAATTTGCAATAAGTCAAATGAAATAATTTAATCAAGTAATCTTTTTTTAAAGAAGATTTAAGATATAATTGATTTTTTTTTATTTACTTTGCATAAAAAAAAATCAAAAAAAAAGTACGAAAAATCAGATGACTGAAGCAATTCTTTACAGAGAACTAATTGAGAAGGCTTGGGAAAACCGAGAATTACTAACTCAAAATCAAACCATTGAAGCCATAACCAACACCATTGATTTGATAGACAAAGGCAAACTCAGAGTTGCCGAACCCAGCGAAAACGGTTGGCAAGTAAATGAGTGGTTAAAAAAAGCCGTTATTCTTTATTTTCCCATTCGGCAAATGGAAGTTTTGGAAGCCGGAATTTTGGAATTTCACGACAAAATGAAATTAAAAACCGGATATAAAGAGCTGGGTATAAGAGTTGTACCTCATGCCGTAGCGCGTTACGGAGCTTATATTTCGAGAGGAGTAATTTTAATGCCCTCGTATGTAAATATAGGTGCTTATGTGGACGAAGGTACAATGGTAGATACTTGGGCTACAGTAGGTTCGTGCGCACAAATAGGCAAGAACGTACATTTGAGCGGTGGAGTAGGAGTAGGCGGCGTTTTAGAACCCGTACAAGCTTCTCCGGTTATTATCGAAGACAATTGTTTTATCGGTTCGCGCTGCATAGTGGTTGAAGGAGTGCATGTGGCAAAAGAATCGGTTTTGGGAGCCAATGTGGTTCTAACCAAATCGACCAAAATAATTGATGTTACCGGAAATCAGCCCGTTTATTACAACGGATATGTACCCGAAAGGTCGGTTGTAATACCCGGAACCATCAATAAACAATTTCCGGCAGGCGAATTTGGCGTTCCGGCAGCTCTTATCATTGGAAAAAGAAAACCTTCAACCGATTTAAAAACTTCGCTCAACGATGCTTTGAGAGAATACAATGTAGCCGTTTAAATAATCAATAATGATAAATATTTATTCTTTTATAAAAAAAAAATAACAATTTAACAATTTAACAATAGAACCATAGAAAAAGTGAATATAGGTTTTGATGCAAAGCGAGCTTTTTATAATTATAGTGGATTGGGAAATTACAGCCGAAGTACCATAAATCTTTTGGCAAAATATTTTCCCGAAAACAATCATTATTTGTTTACTCCCGAAACCGAAGATGCCATTGTTTTCGATACCGGACGCGCAAAAATAGTGCAACCCGAAACATCTTTTTACAAATTCTTTAAAAGTTTTTGGAGAAGTTACGGAATGACCACCAATTTTAAAAAATTCAAATTAGATGTTTTTCATGGCTTGAGCAACGAAGTGCCTATCAATTCGCATTTTTTGCGAACACGCACCATTGTGAGCATTCACGACCTTATTTTTATTCGCTATCCCGAACTTTACAAGCCCATAGACCGAGAAATTTATTATAAAAAATTTAAAGCATCTGCACACAAAGCCGATAAAATTATAGCCATTAGCGAGCAAACCAAACACGATATTATAAATTTTTTGGCAGCAGACGAAAAAAAAATTGAAGTCGTTTATCAAGGTTGCAACGAGATTTTTAAAATCAAACATTCTCAAATAGAATTAGATAAGGTACGAAAAAAATACGAATTGCCCCAAAATTACATTCTCAATGTAGGCACCATTGAAGAACGCAAAAATGCTTTGCAAATTATAAAAGCCGTTCATTATGAAAAAATAGATATTCCGGTGGTATTAGTCGGAAAAAGAACCGATTACCAAGATGCAATTGAAGAATTCATAACTACCGAGCAAGTAAAAAATCCGGTATTATTTATCAATTCGGTCGATTTTGTTGATTTGCCTGCTATTTACCAAATGGCAGATGTTTTTGTGTATCCATCTATTTTTGAAGGCTTTGGCATTCCTATTGTAGAAGCCATGAGCAGCCGAGTTCCCGTTATTACAAGTCGCGGAAGCTGCTTTCCCGAAACTGCCGGAAATGCCGCTTTATACGCTTTTCACGAAGATTTTGAGGAATTGGCTCATCAGATTAAAAGCATTCTTTTTAAACCCGATGTTAGAAAAAGTTTAATTGAAAAAGGAAATGAACGTGCTTTAATTTTCAACGACAAAGATATAGCTAACAACATTATGAAAGTGTATAAATCCCTTTTTTAATTCATTATGCAGCAAACGGCAATTTTGCCAAAGTTTCCATTTGCAGTATATCCGTGTAAATCAGGCAAATCTATTTTTCAAACACCAAAAAAAAAAATAGAAGAACCTAAAAATTGGAACAAACTTTTGTAAAAAAAAAATCTTTTTTATAAAAAAATTAAAATTAAAAAAATAAAAATAAATCATTGATGAAAGACGAAATAATTAAAACGCTCAAAATTCTTCAAAATGGCGGAATAATTCTTTACCCAACCGATACAATATGGGGAATAGGCTGCGATGCGACCAATGCGCAAGCGGTAGCAAAAATTTATCAGATAAAACAACGCCAAGACTCAAAAGCTATGCTCATACTTTTGGACGATGCCCAATATTTGAGCGGATATTTAAAGAAAATCCCCGAAATAGCATACACTTTGATAGAATTAGCCGACAAACCCACAACCATTATTTATGACCAAGCTCAAAATTTAGCTTCCAATTTAATTGCTCCAGACGGTTCCATTGGCATACGAATAACAAACGATGATTTTACCAAACAACTTATTGCAAAGCTTGGAAAACCGATTGTTTCAACATCTGCCAACATAACAGAAATGCCTGCGCCACAAAACTTTAGCGAAATATCGAATCAAATAAAAGAATCGGTAGATTATGTAGTAAATTGGCGGCAAACAGAGAAGGTAAAAGCCAAGCCCTCTGCCATTATTAAGTTGGGTGTGAATGGCGAAGTAAAAATTATTAGAGCATAAATATTAAAAAAAAGGCAATGAATCGGGTTCATTGCCTTTTTTTTTGCGCATTAGATATTTGAAAAGAAAACTAAACTGTTTTCACACGTCTTTCTTTAATTCTGGCTTTTTTACCGGTCAAATCGCGGAAATAAAAAATTCTCGCTCTACGTACTTTACCCGTTTTATTTACTGCAATGCTTTCAATAAATGGCGATTGAACAGGAAAAATTCTTTCAACTCCAATATTTCCAGACATTTTGCGAATGGTAAATGTTTCTGTTCTGCCGATACCACGTCTTTGAATTACTACACCTCTAAAGCTTTGAATTCTCTCTTTATTTCCTTCTTTAATTTTATAACTCACTGTTATAGTATCACCCGCTTTAAAATCGGGGTGTTTTACATCTTCTGCGGCAAATGCACTCTGTACTGCTTTTATTGCTTCCATTTTCTAATATATATTTTTATATTTTCTGTTTTTCTCAAAAAAATCGGGTGCAATATTACAATCTTTTTTATTTATATTCTAATTTTTTGTAAAATTTTTTTTATTTTAATTTTATATTAATCTTTAAATGTTTATAATCGTTGATTTTTAGATAGATACAAAACACTTTTTTTTGTATTTTTTTTACAAAAAGAAAAATCTTTTTTTTAGAAGTTTTAAAAATTTCATTTTTTTACCATTCAAAAACATACAAATTTACAAATTATGAAAAATCCATTGGTTTTAATGCAAAAAACTTATAAGTTAATATATGAAAAATCGATTTGATTTTTTATGTTTTACTTGTTATCTAATCTATTTTTATAACAAAATATAAATTAATTGATGGAATGTAAGCATATTTGGTATAAGTTTCGGAAATATCTTCGTCCAATTTTTGATACAAAAGCTCAGGATAAGGCGTTTGAGAAGAAAATTGGTTGCTTGAAAAAATATTTTTGCTAAAGGTCAATTCGGTTCTCAATTCAAAATTTGAATTGGGTATAGAATATCGATAACCCACTAACAGCCCCATTTGCAATAGGTTAGATTTTAATTGCAACTCCGTAACTTCATCGCCGTATCTGTCGGCAAAGTTAAACGGAAAAGGTTTATTCCAAATGGTAGCCCACTCAAATTCAGGATAATAGCTTTCAATAATATCCAAAGGAGTTTCGGCTGCATGAAGAGTTAAGTATTGCAAATACAATCCGGTATAAATTCCGTTTTTGAAATGATAATTTTGTTTTACGGTAAAAACAAATCCTCTTTCATAAGCTTTTCGCACAATGTTTATAATACTCGAATCGGCTCCAAAACCTTCAATTACCGATAAAATAACATCATCGTAGGGCTTTGTGAGTGCGCCAAATTGCAATTGTGTACTAAAATTTTGATATTCTAATAAACCTCCGGCAGTGTATTGAATGGGAAAATCCGTTCCCAAAAAAATGGATTTTTCTTGTGCATGGGTTCTAAATGCAAAAAAAACCAGAAAAATTAATATTATTTTTTTCATGCTTGTTTGATTTTGATTTGTTAAAGTAAATGGTTGCAAAAACGCTAAATTAATTAATTTACCTTTTTTTACAAAATAATTTACGATATTTTTTTTATTTTTTGTAAAAAAAATTGAACTGCTCTAACAAGTCGGTTGAATCTATTTTTTTATCGTTTTTTTCAATCGCTATTATAATAAAATGCTCTATTTGTTAAAATAAATCTTAAACAATTTTTTAGAAAAGTAAATGGTTGTATTTCAAATCATTACTAAAAAGAAAAACGATGTGAAAAATGTAAAATGTAAAATTTATTAAAAATAGAATCAAACGAATAAAAAAATTGTATTTTTGTATTTTAAAATTTTAAAAAATAAAACAGATGAAAAAATATATTTTTTTATTATTTACTTTATTTATTGTTATACCTTCATGTAAGTACGATGAAGGACCATTGATTAGTATTTATTCTAAAAATGAACGCATTATGGGAAATAAATCGTTCAAAAAGGTAATAGAAAACGGAGTAGATGTTACTGCTCAATACGACCGGCAATACATAGAATTTAGCCGAAGTGGTTATTTTGCATGGTATTTTTACGACATAAGTGGTGGTTTAACACAATCTTGGGGTGGTTCGTGGCAACTGACTAATAAAAAAACACATATTTCGATGACTCTTTACGATAGCGACGACAATGAGTTTTCTTGGGATTGGGAAATCAAACGACTTACTTATTCCGATATGTTTTTAGAACGCACCGACGAGAATGGACACACAATACGTTGGGAATTGTATCAAGCTTATTAACTTAATGAAAAAGAATTAATTAGACTGATTAAATGAGAGTGTAAATGAATAAAGAGTTGGATTTATCGCATCGTTAAAAAAAAGATGATTTTTTAATAATTGATTGTGATATTTTAATAAATTTCACCAGATTATTTTTTATCTATACTGCAAACGGTAACTTTGCCAAAGTTTTAAACTTTGGCAAAGTTTTAATTACAAAGCATTTACATAAAAACAAAAGCTCAAATTATAACCGTTTGAAGTATAATTGATTTTAATAAATACCAGATATTATTTAATATTCAATGCTTCATTTTTCGGAATATTTTTATAGAAAAGCAAAATGTGGTACAAAATTGGTATGATAAAACAAAAACAATCGAAAAAAAATAGAAATGAAAAAAATAAAAATTCTTTGGGCAGACGACGAGATTGATTTATTGAAAATCCATATTTTGTTTTTAGAAGAAAAAGGTTACGAAGTAACCAAAGCAACCAGCGGATACGATGCTATAGAATATTGTGAAAATGAGGATTTTGACATTGTATTTCTTGATGAAAACATGCCCGGCATGTCGGGTTTGGAATGTTTGCAAGAACTCAAGAAAATTCGCCCCTCGTTGCCCGTTGTAATGATTACAAAAAGCGAAGAAGAACAAATTATGGAAGAAGCCATTGGCTCGCAAATAGCTGATTATCTGATAAAACCGGTCAATCCGAATCAAATTTTGCTTTCGCTGAAGAAAAATTTAGAAAAGAAGGAATTAATTACCAAATCCACCACTTCGGCTTATCAAACCGAATTTAGAAAATTAGGCACAGAAATAAATAATTGTGTGCGATTTAATGATTTTGTAAGCTTGTATAAAAATCTGGTTTTCTGGGAAATAGAGCTTGATAAATTGCCCGACGAAAGCATGTATGAAGTTTTTCAACTGCAAAAACACGAAGCCAACAGTGCATTTTCGAAATTCATTAAAAAGAATTATATTTCATGGTTTGACGAAAAAAATACGGAAAAACCGTTGATGTCGCAAAACTTGATTAAACAAAAAGTTTTTCCACATTTAAAAGATGGAAAAAAAGTGTTTTTCATTTTGATAGATAATTTTAGATTCGACCAGTGGAAAATCTTGGAACCCATTATCACTGAATATTTTAAAGTGGACGAAGAATCTCTTTATGCAAGTATTTTGCCCACTACTACTCAATATGCCCGCAACTCAATTTTTGCCGGTTTAATGCCTTCAGCTATAGCCCAGATTTATCCCGAAATTTGGCTCAACGACGAAGAAGAAGGCGGTAAAAACCTTTACGAAGCCGATTTGCTCGAAAAACAATTGACCCGACACGGTTTTTCTATAAAATCGAATTATGAAAAAATACTAAATATGAAAGACGGAAAGAGAGTTCTCGATAAACTTTCCAACATTCTCAACAATCAGCTCAATGTGTTGGTTTATAATTTTATAGATATTCTCTCACATGCCCGCACAGAAATGGACATGATAAAAGAATTAGCCAATAATGAGGCTGCATATCGTTCATTAACAATTAGTTGGTTTCAGCACTCCGATTTGCTTAAGCTTATAAAAGAATTGCATAATTTAGATGTTACCATTGTTTTAACAACCGACCACGGTTCTATAAAAGTTACTGAAGCAGTAAAAGTAATCGGGGATAAAAAAACAAGTTCAAATTTACGTTACAAATTAGGTAGAAATCTGAATTACAACGACAAAGCAGTTTTTGCCATAACCAAACCAGAAAGTGTATTTTTACCAACTTCTAATTTAAGTTCAAAATATATTTTCGGCTTAAATTCTGATTTTTTTGTTTATCCCAATAATTTCAATCATTTTGTAAATTATTACAAAAATACTTTTCAGCACGGAGGCGTTTCGCTCGAAGAAATGATAATTCCGGTAATAACCTTATCAAAAAAATAATTATTTATTCTTTTTTTATGAAAATAAATATTTTATTATTGTTTTTAGTGATTTCATTTTCATTGAATGCACAAAAAATTATTAAACCCAATTTTGGACAAAAATCGCACGAAACCCTTGAAATTGAGAGTATTGAAATTACTTCTACTCAAACTGTTTTTACTCTTTCGATAACCAATAAAATAAAAAACGGTGAATTTTGTGCCGATAAAAATATTTATCTTAAAAATACAAATGGCTATGAAATTTACCAAGTTATTAAAACGGAAGGTATTCCGCAATGTCCTTCAAACCACAAATTTAAAGCGATAGATGAAAAATTATCGTTTAAACTTTATTTTCCAAAGATAAGTGATAATATTTTATACCTCGATTTGGTCGAAAACTGCGAAAATGCCTGTTTTAGTTTTAAAGGAATTATTCTTTCAGAAACACTAAATAGTGCTGTAAATGAGGCTTATAAACATTATTCAACCAACGATAAAAAGCGTTCTGCTCAAGACTTTGAATCATTAATTTATCAAACAAAAGACTATCCTTATGCTTTTTTATATTTTTCGGCATTAAAAATTTTACAGGAATTGGGTGATGAAAAACATTATAAAGAATTAAGAAATGAATTGTTTCAATCCAATAAAATTGATAAAAATTTATTGCATTGAACCATTTCAAACCTAAAAAATTATTTGTACCAAGTAGAATACATTAAATAACTTTCTGCAATTCTATTTATCTCTCCTTCAAGAAGTTCTGGGCTAATTTCTTTGATTTTCTTTGCGGGTGCGCCTGCATATACACAGCCCGACTCGATGTGTGTGCCTTTGGTAACGACCGAACCGGCTGCAATGATGCAATTGCTTTCAATGACGGCATCGTCGAGTATGATGGCACCCATGCCTATTAATACGTTGTCTTTTATCGTACAACCGTGAACCACAGCGTTATGGGCTATCGAAACGTTGTTGCCAATGTTGGTGGGTGATTTTTTGTAGGTGGCATGAATGGTGGCATTGTCTTGCACATTTACTTTGTTTCCCAAACGTATGTAATGCACATCGCCGCGAATAACTGCGCCAAACCAAATGCTGCAATCATTTCCCATTTCTACATCGCCTATAATGGCAGCATTTTCGGCAAGAAAACAATTTTCGCCAAAAATTGGCATTTTTCCGTTCAATTCTTTTATTATAGCCATTTATATTTTTATTTTTTAATTATTTTATTTTAATATTACTTTATATAAAAAAAGTTTGTTAAACTTTTTTAAAAAAAATTGATTTATAAATATTTGTTTTTTTTAAGGAAAAAATATAAAAATATGTAAATCAATTATTTAAAAAATTAAAGAATTTTTTAAAAATGTTTTACAAATTTCTAAAAAAAATAAAATAAAAAAAATAAAAAAGGCAATAAAAAATGAAAAACAAAAAAATAAATGTTTTTATTTTTTATGCCCTATTTGGTTTGACTAAAAAAAGTATTTTTTTTGTTATAATTGCAAAAATTAGATATTTTCATTGATGCAATTCGGTATTAAAACCTTCAAAATTATTTCAAAGTCAGAGTAACGGTAGCCGTTGATTGATTGTTTTGTAAATTGGGATACACAAAATATGTACCCGAATTTATAACAAAACCAATGGCAGTTCTGTCGTTTGGGCTCCAATATTGTTTGATGGTATAATTTCCATTAGTAATCCAAAATCCTGCATTTGAGCCAGTTACAGAAGTTATTTTAACTTGTTTGGTAATTTTAACAGCCGTGCAAATAAGCTGTGCATTTTGTCCGTCAGCTCCTTTAATTTGTTTACCGACAAGGGTATATGTTTGTGCAAAACTCTCATTTTGAGATAGAAAGAGTATAACAGCAAGCAAAGAAAATACGAATAATGATATTTTTACGAACTTCATAATTTTAAAATTTTAAATGTTAATAATGAATGAAAAAATGCTAATTTTATATAAACTTAAAAAGTACAAAAAATATTATAAAAAAAAAATAATTGTGATAATAAGATTTTTTTTTATTTTTATGCAAAATTTTACTCAAGTTAAAATTAATTAAGTAAATTTGATTTTATAATTTTTATAAATGAAGTATTTTATTTCAATATTTTTATTTTTAGTGTCAAGCCATGTGTTTGCATCAGAGCTAACGAACAAAAAAATAGAGTATTATGAAAAAAAAGGGTTAAATATAGATTTATTTCTTCTAAAAAATAATACTTTTTTAAATCCTTTGGAGATTCGATATTTTTTTGAAAATTATTATTTGGAAAAAAAATTTACTCAAAAAGCGGTTTTAGGAATATTTTCGGGTAATATTTATAAAGAATATTTTAATTACGATTCTGCCTTAACTATTTATGAAAAAACACTTTTTAACCTAAATAATTCAAAAAAAACCATTAAAAGAGAGCGTTTAAAAATAATTATTTACTTAAATATCTCAAAAATCAACCATGTTCAAAATGATACGATTGAATTGAAAAAAAATTTATTAAAAGCCCTGCAACTTTCAGAAAAACACAGTTTTAGCGATTTGGAAACCGAATCGTATATTTTTTATATAAAATACTATCTCGATAAAAAAGAAGGTATTTTACAATTCTATTTGAATAAAGCAATTCGTTTTTATGAAAAAATGCAACTCGAAGCCAATTTAAGAATGGGCTACTTGTTGCAAAGTTTAATTCACAAAAACAATCATCGAAACGATTCTGCACATATTTACATTGATAAAGCTTTGGATATAACAAACTCAGATAGTTTAAAATCAATGATTTATTATCTAAAAGCCGATTTGAATTTTGATTTGAAAAAGGATTTTGCCGTTATTGAGGGAGATTTTTTAAAATCGCTCGAATTGGCTCAAAAAAGTAACCAATTTGAGCAAATTAAAAAGACAAGTGATCGATTATTTAGTTTGTATGAAAGTAATAAAATGTTTGAAAAAGCATTTGAAACCCTTGTTTTATCGAAAAAAATGAAGGATAGTATTGCAACCAAAAAATCACGAAAAAAAATATTATTAGCCAACATTCAAAACGAACTGAGTATAAAAGAAAATTTAATAACAAGTTTGGAGTACAAAGAGCTTCAAAATAATTATATGATACAGGAATATAAGAATAATCGGAAAATAATATCATTAATTGTATATTTAATTCTTTTAGTATTCTTAATTTTTGCCGGGATAATTTTTTTTTCATTCAAATACAACCAACGAATTAAAAAAAATAACGAAAGTTTAGAAATTTCAAATAATGAACTTGAACAAGCAAAAACTGATTTGGAAAAACTTGGGAGAAATAAAGACCGTTTTTTTTCAATAATAGCTCATGATTTGCGTAGTCCGTTCAATTCTGTTCTAGGACTTTCTGAATACATCAGCGAAAGTATGGAAGAGCTTGATAAAGAAGATGTTTTGAAATTCAACAACATGATTTACACTTCTTCAAAAAGTTTATATAATTTACTTGAAAATTTACTTGATTGGTCTAAAGCACAAATAGGACAATTAAAATTTTTGCCGGAAAAAGTTAATTTGTATTCAGTTGCCGAAAATGAATTGGAAATTTTAAAAATAATAGCTAAAAATAAAAATATTTCGGTTTTATCAAATATCCCTTTAGATTCAATCGGATATTTTGATAAAGATATGATTTCTACCGTTATAAGAAATATTACAAATAATGCAATAAAATTTACTCCCGAAGGCGGTGAAATAAAAATAGATACATATAGTACTGAAAAAGAATTAATTATGTCGATAAGCGATAATGGTATTGGAATTTCGGAAGAAAACTTGAACAAAATATTTAGTTCCGATAAACAATTTACAACACATGGCACGAACGGAGAAAAAGGAACCGGTTTGGGGCTTGCTATTTGTAAAGAATTTTTAATGTTACATAATGGCAATATTCAGGTATCGAGTACGTTAGGAAAAGGTACAAAATTTACGTTTTCCATTCCAACAAAAGAAAATTAAAATATAATGATAAAAAAAATATACTTTTTTTTGGTTTTTATTTTTATTTCTAATGTTTTAATAGCTCAATTAGAAACGCCGATTGTATTGCCCGATAGCTTAATATTGAAATTGAAATTGAGTCAAAACAATGCAGATTCTGTAAATTCTTATATTTTAATATCCGATTTTTTTCGTTATTATTCTACTGAAAAGCGTCTGATGTATGCTTTAAAAGCCGATAGTATAAACAGAACGAGTAATTTAGAATTGAAAATTAAAGTTCAAATAGCTCTTGTGAAAGGCTATTACAATTTTGCAAACTATGAAAAAGCCGATTATTATGTGTCTGAAATTGAAAAAAATATAAATCGAATAAAAAATACCGAAGAACAATATTTATTATTATTTAATTTCTTGGTTATAAAAGGAGATATTTTTAGTGTACAAAAAAAGTATAAAAAAGCCCATGAATGCTATATAAAAGCTCAAGAATATCTCATATACATAGCTAAAAAAATACCCAATTTAGCAGAGTATTATTTATACTTTGCACTGAATTTAGATGCGATGGGAAATACCAAAGAAGCATTAGAAAATTATATGAAAACAGAAGAATTCCTTTCAGATTCGGATACTTCAATATATACAGCTCGCATTTATTCAAGGCTTGCCTCAATTTATTTGAATTTTCAAATTAATAATAAATCAATAAAATGCTACCAAAAAGCGTTAAATATTTATACCAAATTAAATGATATTGAAGAGATTGCGGATATGTATAATAGTTTAGGTATTTTGCATTCCAATCAAAGGAAAAATAAACAGGCAATAAAATTTTATAATGAATATTTAAAATACAGTAAAATAAATAAGAATAATTATGCTATAGCTTTGGCTTATAATAATTTAGGGTATGAGTATTCTTTGATAGGGCAACACGATTCTTCAGAAACGTATTTAAAAAAATCAATTGAGTTGTCAATTAGTATTGATGATACAGTAAGTTTACCAAATACTTATCATAGTTTAGGAGCTATGTATCTTAATTCTGGAAATTTAAGTAATGCGGTATTATATTTGAATGAAGCAAGAAAAAGAAATGCCGGAATTGACCAAGAATTGGAAAGTTACATAGCTTTGGATATGTCGAAAGTAAATTTTGGATTCAAAAAAAATGATATTGCCCTGAAAGAATTGAAATTGGCTGAAAACATAGCTTTAAAAAATAATTTTCAAGCACTGAATTTAGATATTTTAAGAATGTTTTCCAAAATATACGCTGAAATTGGAAACTTTGAAAAAGCACTTATTTTTGAAAAAAAAGCTCAATATTACGACAGTATTTATTTTAACGAAAGTATCGAAAAAGAAATAAATCTATTGAATATAAAATTTACAGTTGAAAAATTAGAAGCAAAAATAAGCCAATTAAAAAAGATTACGAAAGAGCAAGAAAGTCAAGTTGAAAAAGAATATTTAAAAAACAGAAATTTAAGTTATATCATTTTTATTATAGTTATTATTGTTATTTTACTACGTTTTACACAAAAGTTTATAAAAAAATATAGAAATATTTACAATGTTCAAAATACAAAATTAAAAATAAATAATTTTAAACTTGAAAAAATAAAAAACAATTTGATTGAAATAAATTTGTCAAAAGACCGATTTTTTAATTTGATAGCCTTTAATTTAAAACACCCATTCCGAATTTTATTGGATTACACAGAAAAAATTATAAAAAATTATGATTTTCTTTCACCTCAAGAAGTAATTAAATACAATGAATTAATTAATTTTACAGCCCAAGATTTATTTGAACTCCTTGAAAATCTGTTATATTGGTCAAGAATAGAAGTAGGAACATTAACCGTTCATATTCAAAAACATAGAATAAATGAGTTTATAGAAGAGAATTTGAGTTGGTTTAAAAATAGAATAAGCAGTAAACGTGTTCTGCTTCAATCTTTTTTATCTGAAGATGTTTTATTAGATTTCGATAAAAACTTAATTTCATTAGTAATCAGAAACTTAATAAGCAATGCACTTTCGCAAACCAATCAAAATGGAATCATTAAAATTTCTACATTGAAGTATAATAATCAAATAGAAATAAGTATAGAAAACAATGGTCAAAATTTGTCCAAAAAACCTGATGAAATTCTTAGTATTAAGCATATTTCCGAAAATCCGGGTAAAAATTTAGGTTTAATAATTAGTAATAAAATCATTGAATTGCATAAAAGTAAATTAAATATTTTAACCAAAGATAGATTGGGTACTCGTTACTCTTTTAAATTAAGTTTAAATTAAATTTTTAAAATTATAATACAATTTAATATGAAATTTTCTGTTTTAATATCGTTTTTTATTATTTTATTTGCAAGTTCACATGCGCAGATAATAGAATATAGCTTTAATAGTAATCCGTATCTTGAAAGTTCCTTTAAAGCTGAAAACCTGACAACCAGTACTTTTGCTTTGAATACCGGTGGTACAATTTCTGTTAATCAAACGACAACCGTTTTCACTGAAAATCCGTACATTGCGGCTTCTGGAGGCTGGGCAGAAACAGCGCAGACGACTGCAAAAAACTTTTTCTTTGAAATAAATGCCAGTTTAAATGCAAAATTTACAATAACACGTATCACTTTTGAAGCCTATGCTACCGATGCCGGACCTTCTGGAATAGGAATTTCAATTGGCGATAATGCTGTATATCAAAGTAATATGCCTGCTTCTTCGGTGCAGATTATTGACCAAAACATTACAAATTTTGAGAATTTGTCCTATGCAAAAATTAAAATTCAAGGCTGGGATAACGGTTCGCGCATTACTTCCGGTGGAGGTTCATTTCGTATTGATAATATTAAAATCTATGGTGAGGTGCAAGTACTTGACATTGAAGCTGATAGAATTAAAATTATTGAAATTCCCACTTTTATTGTCGAAAACCAAAAATGGAGTGTTAAAGTTGCTGCAACCGACGAACTTGGGGCTATAGACACCGATTTTGCTGAAAATCTGACATTTAGTAAATATTCAGGAAATGGAGAAATAACTTCGCAAAATGGTTTTGTAACTCAATTTGCAAATGGTATAGCTTATTTTGAAAATTTAACATATACCGGAAACGATAATTTTTCTTTATTTTTTGAAACTCAAAATCTAACAAATTCAACGATTATTAGTCCGCAAATAATTGTGGCAGAGCAACTAAGCATTGAAAACTTTAACGATAACAATATTTCTGCAAATCCGATTTGGTTTGGAAATACCAATTATTTTAGTGTCAATTCATCATTAGAATTAGAATCGAATGGACCTGATACTGAGGCTTCAAAAATTTTCTTATCAACTATAAATCAGAGAATTAATGAAACGGAGTGGCAATTTACCGTAAATTTAGGTTTCAATCCGACTTCTACTAATTTTGTTCGTATCTATTTGGCTGCAAGTAATTTAGATTTAACTGCAAACAATGATGCTTATTTTATTCAAATTGGACAAACCGGAAGTGATTTCATAAAATTAATGAAGCAAAACGGTTCGGTAATTGAAGAAATAGCAAGTGGATTAAGTAGTTATAATTCAAATATTTATATCAAAATAAAAGCTGTTAAAGACCATTTAGGTACATGGAAAATATTTTCGGCAAATCCTGATTCTGAGAATTATATGTTTGAAATGACAGCAACCGATAATTCTTTTACAACGTCAAACTTTTTTGGGTTTTACTGTGAATATGCTACGGTTAGTCGTTACAATTTATTTCGATTTGACAATATTTATGTCGGCGATATAATTCCAGACATCGAAAACCCTTATATTAAGGAAGTTAAGGCTATAACAAAAAATAAAATTCGCATTACTTTTTCTGAATTTTTAGAAGAAAATGCTCTTTTTACATTAACAAATTATAAATTAAACACCACAATTAATCCTATTTTAATTCAATATAGTTCTGAAAATAAGACGATTATAGAACTAACTTTTCTGGAAAACTTTACAGCCGCGCAATTAAATTCCATTTTTATCCAAAATATCAATGATTTGGCTGGGAACCAGATAGAAAGTCAAAACTATGATTTTATTTATAATCCTTTGAAATTTAATGATTTAATTATTAACAGCAATACAAAAATAAGTTTACTTTTTTCGCAAGAACTGCAACAAGCTTATGCTGAAAATGAAATGAATTTTCTTTTAAATAATAATATAATACCCTTAAAATCAGAACTTTCAGTTGATAAAAGAAGTATTTTATTAACATTTACCGAGCCATTTATTAATAACACTTCTTACAATCTGACACTCAATAATGCGATTTCTGAGGAAGACGATGTCGTGGAAATATCTGATATTCAATTTGTTTATCATAAGACTGAATTTGGCGATTTGGTTTTTACTGAAATAATGCCCGACCCAGAGCCAACTGTGGGCTTGCCACCGTATGAATACATGGAATTATTTAATCGTTCAAATTATACTATTTCATTGATTGATTTTGAATTAATTGCAAATACAAGTATAAAAAAACTGGTAAATTTTAATTTAAAACCGCAGGAGTATTTAATTTTGTGTAAAACGGGTGAACATTATGCTTTTCAAGAATATGGAAATGTTTTGCCTTTAGAAAGTTTTCCGGCATTGACTAATTCCGAAATGTATTTACAACTCATTTCTTCTGAAGGCGAATTTATTTCTTCTGTAGATTATTCTAACACATGGATAACTAATGAATTAAAACGAGATGGAGGTTGGTCTATCGAAAAAATTGACCCTGATAATATTTGTGGAGAAGCCGAAAATTGGAAAGAATCTTTAAACTATAAAGGTGGAACTCCAGGACAACAAAATTCGATACATTCTGTAAATCCCGATATTACAAGCCCTTTTGTTAAACAAATAAACTATATCAATGAAAATACAGTTGAATTGATTTTTAGTGAAAGTCTTCTAAAAGAAAATACCAACTTAATTTCAAATTTTCAAGCCGATAACGGACTTGGAAATCCCATAGAAATTATTTTTGAACAATCCAATCCAAAACATCTTCAATTGCAATTTGCAATTAATTTTGAACCTCAAATCATTTATAATCTGACAATTCGTAAAAACGTAACCGATTGTGCCGGAAATTCATTAGATAAAGAGTACGTTTTGCGTTTTGCAATTCCGCAAGAACCACTAACTAATGATTTAATAATCAATGAATTATTATTTAATCCTATGCCAAATGCTTATGATTTTATTGAAATTTACAATAAAAGTGAGAAGGTTTTGGATTTAAAAGATTTAAGTTTTACAACTCGCGATGAAAGTGGAAATTTAAAAACAAGAACGGAAATTAACTCTTCATTTTTAATTTTTCCGACCGATTATGTAGTAATAACAAGTGATGCAGAAAATTTAAAACAATCTTATTTTGTTGATAATGAGAACAATATTGTACAGAATGAATTACCTACTTTGCCAGACGATGTAGGCAACATAGTAATTGTAAATAAAAATTTGGAAATAATAGATGAGCTTAATTATCAAGAAGATATGCACAATGATTTACTTTCTAACAACGAAGGGGTATCACTCGAACGTATTGATTTTGAAACTTCTACAAATAATTCCATTAATTGGCAATCGGCGGCGCAAAGTGTAGGTTGGGCTACACCTACTTATAAAAATTCTGCGTACAAAGATATTACACAATCAACTGAAATATTGAGTGTTAGCCCTGAAGTATTTTCACCCGACCACGACGGTTACGATGACTTAGTATTTTTCAATTATAAAGTTGAAAATACTGGTTTTTTTGCAAACTTAGCCATTTACGATTCAAATGGATTTTTAATAAAACAATTGATTAATAATGAGTTAGTTGCCTCTGAAGGGTATTTTACTTGGGATGGAAGTTTTAACAATGAACCCGCAAAAATGGGTATATATATTATTTACGCAGAGTTTTTTGATACGAATGGCAATATTCAAAAGGCAAAAAAAACGTTTGTTTTAGCAAAGAAACTCTAAAAAAGTGCTTTTAATTGCACATATCCATTGTGTATTATTTTTTCATTTGAGTTTTGTCTTCCTGAATAAGTTATATTTAATTGTAATGTTTTATTAATGTTTTGCAAGTAGGTTATATTCCAAATCCAATTTTTCCCTTTTTGCAAACCATCTAACATGTTGTAAGTTATTGAATTAACAGCATCTGTATTTAATTTTAGTGCCACCCAATCTAAGCTAAAATTAAAATTGCTTTTATTAACTATCATATAGTTTGTTATAACTGCAACTTTGTTTTCTCGACTTTGTTCGGTAGCTATAATATTTTGCTTTTCTTTATACGAATAAGCAAATTCAAATTTTAATTTCTTGCCCGTTTTAAACTCTATAATGCTTTTATTTTCAATTGATTGTATTTTATAATTTCGTGTTGTTCCATATTCTGAAGTAAATGTTTTTTCTGAAAACTGGAGTTCATTTTTTAATATAAATGTTTGAAAAATAAACCATTGTGAATTAATAGTATTTATCTTTTGTTGAGAAAAATCAATTCCATTTGCTAAAAATGTTAAATTTTTATAATTTTTGAATGTATAATTTGTATTAAAAACACGACTTAATTTATTTAAAAAAAGTGTATTTTGGAGTTTAAAATCATAATCTTTTAATTGAAAATAAAAATCATTGAGCTGTAAAACGGGTTGAAAAATTAAATCATCTGTTTTTTGATGAATGTTTAATAGTAATTGATTTGAGATTTTTCCAATTGTTTTATAAAGAAATGATTTATTTTTTAATATTCTGTGTGGTTCTATTTTAACAGATAGATTGAATTGATTACCATAAACCTTTGAATATGTGTTTGATGGCAACCATACACGCACATATTTTGCATCATATTGAAAATTTGTTAATTCAAATTCATCAATTTCTTTTTGGTTATTTGCATTATAGTCATTCCAAACGTAATTACCTTGTCCGTTTTCTACCTCGATATAAGCTATTTCTTTTTGTAATTCTAAACCGCTAAAATTTTCATAATAAATATTTGTAATAATAAAATCTTTTGGTATTTTTAAAAGATAATCAATTTGTAGTTTTAAATTATTTTCGGGTTTTAAATTTATATCTAAAGAGTCATTAAGTAATAATTTTCTATAAACTAAATTTATTTTTAATTGATGCGTTTTTCCTTTTTGTAATTTAATTCCATTTATAAAATCATAAGATGTGCTATTTTTGATGAGTTTATTTTGGAACGGTAAAAAATCTTGACGTATTTTATACGACAAAAGCCATTGATTTTTAAGCTTTTGACTTCTTTTTCCATAAATTGAAAACTCATAAAATGAAAAAGCATCGGCAGCTAAAATCGAATTTTGTTTTAAAACGCTTTGTTTCCATTCTATATTTTGTTCTGTGCCTAAAGTAATTTTTTTAAGGTAAATTTCATAACTATTTAATGATGTTAAATAGTTAGATGTCAATTTATTAGTTGTATTAAATAAATAGTTATTTTGCAATTTTAACTTACTTTGCTTTATTTTTTTTTCAAAAATTAATTGATTTTTAAATGCTTTATAAAATGTATCAATTTTAAAAAAATCAGATGTAAATGATAATTTTATATTATTATTTTTGAAATACTCAAAGAAATAGGAAATTTTATCTTCCGTACCCGAAATCTCGTCGGTTAAATTCCAAATTCGGGAGTGTTCTACTTCTTTAAAGTTTTCTATTCCAGTAAATTGTGCTTGTATTCGTTCGTACTGCAAACTTGATTGGTAAAATAGAAACTTCTTTTGGTTTGTACTATCTATATTTAAGTTTTTTGGTAAAATTGGCTTTGAAGCAAAGAAAATTTCAGTTTTAAAGGCAAAAGCTTTATTTTTTGAATCATCTAAATTTGAAAATGTATTTTTATCGCTATTAGAAACCGCTATTTCTACTTTTGTTTTCCATTTTTGAGATATATTTTTATGAAACCAGATGTTATATAATTCCTTTTTTTTAGGTGTAACTAATTGTTTTATTGGCTCATAATTTCCTTGAAGTTTTCCATTTATCGGAGCTTTCCATTTATAAACTTTACCATTTGTTAAACTATTTTCACTCACATAATTACCTTTATTTTCGCCAACGTAAGTAAATCCTACTTGATATGAATTTTCATGATAAGTTGTAATATGCTCTAAAATAGATTGATACAATATTTCATTTACTATGGTATCTTTTTCTTTGTATAAAATTAAATCGGAAGTAAATTCAACAAGACTTCTATTTTCAATAAAAGCATCGTCTATATTATTTCCAATTTCTTGCAATATAGTAATTTCATTTTCAGTGAGTTCGCTTGTAATGGTTTGATTTTTAGCATCTGTTTCGCTGTAAAAATTAAAACCAAAATGTAATTTACTGGTTTTAAGTTCAGTAGAAGATGATAAATTGAACCGTACATAATTACGTTCACTGTACTCATATTCTACAATCACTCGGCTATCTTTTGTAATTGAAATTTGATTTGTAAAGATAATTTCAGCTTTGTTGTAGTCAATGATGTAGTCAAAATCAGTTCCTCTATTAAGTAATTTTCCGTTTAAATATACTTTTTCACTACCCGAAAGAACAATTATAAATAGTTCATTATTAATACCATACAAACGATATGGACCTTGATTGTTTTCGTTGGTAAAAAGCTTTACTCTGTGATAATTTCCTTTAGAAAGAGAAAGTGAATTTATAGTTTTGAGAAATTTATTTTTGGTAGAATCGATTGTGAAAAACTGACTTCCTTTTACTTTTTTATTCATTTTTAGATAATTTCCTAATGGCGAAGTCAATTCAAAATCGCCGAAAGTGAGTTTTTTTTTATCGGTAAATAATTGTATAAACATTTTATCAAATTCTTGTAATTGTTGTGTGTTACCTTCGGGCTGAAATGGTACGTTAGTTTCTGAAATTGAAGCAATTATATTAATATCAGAATGAATTTTTCCTGAAAGTTGCAAATTGAACTCCGAATTGAATACCAATTCTTGTTGATTTCCTAAACCCACTCCTCGCGATAAAATACCATCTTTTTTTAGCTGGCTTTCATTATCCAAATCATTTTTTGCTATAAAATTATTTAATGCTTCATTTCTCTTATACAATTTATTTACTATTATTGATGTATCTTTATGATAGTAAAAATATGATAATGAGTTAGTAAATACTCTGTATTTAAAAATTATTATTTGATTACTATTTTCATTAAAAAATGTAGAATCAAATAATATGTAAGATTTAAAATAATTAATTTGGTATTTTTCGGAAGGAATGATTTCATTTTTACTTGTATAAACTAAAAAATAATCGGGTAAGATACTTAATGTGTCAATTTTTATACTGTCAGTACTTAATAAAATGCGTTTTTCACGCAAATTGTTTCTATTTTGAGCATCTGAAACGGAAAATGATAAAAAAAAGCTAAATAAACAAATTGCACCAATGAACTGTTTATTTAGCATTTTAATTTTCACTTTTTATTTTTTATTTGATGCACATTTCCCGCCATTTGTTTGAATTTCCTTTGTCGGTCAAATGTTTATGATTTTCTACAGTAATAAGTAATTCCTTGAGAATAAAGTCTTTATATTCTTTATGAATGTGAATGGGTTTGTAATAAAACCACCATTCTTCCAATTCTTTAAATTCGTTCCAAAATTCGTTCCAATCATCGAAACGTTCTTGGTGACCTGACCAAAAATCGTCTTTTTTAGAAATCCCTTCGTGTGAATATGAATTATAAAAAATATATTTTCCATTTTCTTTTTTTCTATAAACGTTTTCTTCCGTACCATCGCCCGCTACATGCAAAACCAACTCTATCTCACTGTAATTCAATGTTTCTTCCATATTTATTTAATTTTTTTTGTTACAAAGGTATAAATAAAAAGCAATTTTCTATTATTTATTAAAAAACTTCTTGTTTTTTTAACATTAATTTTTACATATAAATAAACATTTTTTTTTGCAAAATAAGTATGTAAAATTATAAGAAATGATGCTTTTATATTTGATTTAATTCATTTTTTTGCATTTTTGTTAATTTGCTAACTACCAGTTCGTAAGAATGGTCAATAAGTTGAAATACAAAGGAATCGCTTAAAGAATTATCCAATAAAATTGTATTCCAATGCTTTTTATCCATGTGATAACCGGCTGTTACTGCCGGATATTCTTCGCGAAGTGAAATCGCTTTTTCGGGGTCGCATTTTAAATTTACACTCAATTCTCCTTCTAAATCGGTGAGTGCAAACATTTTACCCATCACTTTAAAAACCAAAGTTGTTTCGTCGAAAGGAAAATTTTCGGTTGCCCCTTTTTTCGACACACAATAATCTCTTAATTCTTCGAGATTCATAAATTCAATTTTTTTATGGAACAAAACCGCCGGCGGCTTGCCACAACGCAAACCAATCCATTGTAGTTAATTCTATATCAAGGGCTTCGATGCCTTTTTTTAATCGTTCAGGTTTTGAAGAACCTAAAACCGGTAAAATATTTGCAGGATGTTTTAATAAAAAGGCAATAAGTAATTGTTCTAAATCTGTTTCATATTTTTTTGAAAGAATATTTGCTAACTCCTTAATTTTAAAAATGTTATGGTCATAGTTCTCTTTAAAAAATGCACCTCCGGCTAAAGGCGACCATGCCATTGGTGAAATTTGATGTTTCTGGCAAATATCAAGTGTGCCGTCAAGAAAAGTTTCTCGTTTTAAAACAGATATTTCTACTTGATTTGTAACGAGTTCTGTAAAATTATTCAGCATTTCAAATTGTGATACTGTGAAATTGGAAACACCGAAATATTTAACTTTTCCGCTTTGCTTTAACTGTTGAAAAGCTTGGGCTATTTCGTGTGGATTCATGAGTGGACTTGGACGATGAATTAATAGTAAATCAATGTATTCAGTATTGAAATTGTGCAAAGAATTTTCAACCGATTTGATAATATGCTGATAAGAAGTATCGTAAGAAGGAACAAAGTGTTCCGGCTTTTTATCAGACATCATGCGAATACCGCATTTGGTTACTATTTCCATTTGCTTGCGCAAAGAGGGTTTTTGTTTCAGAACTTCACCAAAAGCCGCTTCATTCGAATAATTTCCGTAAATATCGGCATGGTCGAAGGTGGTAATGCCCATTTCGAGTGCTTTTTCGATTAATTCGTGGCGTTGTGCTAAGTTTAAATCCGCATTTCCTTTGCCTAACTTCCAAAAACCTGAAACAATTCGCGAAAATTCGGGTCCATTTTTAGAAATTTGTATTCTTTTTTCCATTTATGTATTTTTTAGAGTCATTTTTGTTATTATTTACCTAAAAAAATGATACCATTTTCCGTATTTTGCTAAATTTATTTGTTTGTTTTATAATAATACTATTTTAGTAAATAAAAATTATAATTAATTATTATTTAATTTAAAGAAATTATCCTTAAAAAATTTATTTTTTTGATTTATTTTAATTTACCTAAATTCCAAAACTCTATTAGTAACTACCAGAAAATCATCATATTAATTGTTTACAAACACCTTTGAACTTAATTAAAAACATGCTGTTTTATAAATTTTTTGTACGATGACATAGATTTTAGATTTTATGCAATCAAGGGTTTTCATTTTTTTTACTTTTGTATAAAAGAAACGAAAGATACATGTTTTGAAAAAGCACATAACTCATTGGAGCTAAGCTCACTAACGGATTAATATACGTAATGGCAATCCAAACGGAAAACAGGGTATTTTTTTGCCCAAAGGCTAAACTATGTTCTACCGAATTTTTTTTGCGCCCTAAGAAACTCCCAAAACCAAAGCTTATTAGACAAACCAAAGCCGAAAAAATAGAAATTAGGATAATAATTGGCATTGATTCGTTGGTTTCAAATTGTATAAAATGACTCGATTTGGCGGAAGCCAAAAAAATATTGCTTACAAAAAGGATAAAACTGACATTTCCTAATTTATTTAATGCAGAAAGTATTCCGGTAAAATAGTTTTGAACCAGCAACGCCAAAAAATAGGGTATAAAAAAAATAATAGTCAATGATTTTAACAATATCCAAATACTTACTTGGGACTGAATGCCATAAATTAAACTAACATAAAATGGTAATAATAAAGCTATTAACAAGTTCGTTGTTAGTGTAGAAAGTGCAACCCAAACCACGTTGGCTTTTAAAAGTTTTGCCATTACGGGAGCTGCAATGGCTGTTGGGGCTAAGGCGATAATGGAAGTGGCTAATGCCAGATTTTCGTTGAAAGGTTTTAGAAGAAAATAGAGTGTTGTACCAAAAATAATCGACCCAAAAGCTATTTTTAAATGCTGAAAACTGATTAATTTTACCGAAACTTTTAAGTTTAAGAATGAAAAAAACAACATTCCGGCGAGCAACCATTGAATAAGAAACGACAATTGAGCAGCTTGAGGAACAAATATTCCCAGCAAAATTGCTAATACTAACGATATGGAACGCATTGAATAATAATTGAATAAAGAATTTTAAAGAAAAGAAGAGAAAGAAATATAATTTATTGCTTCATCATTCTATCCATTTCGCGCTTGGTGTCTTTGGTTTTTAAATCTTCGCGCTTATCGAAGGTTTTTTTACCTTTTGCCAGAGCTATTTCGAGTTTTGCCAAACCGCGTTGGTTGATAAAAATTCCCAAAGGCACTATGGTATAGCCTTTTTGGTCTTTTTTTGCTACTAATTTATTCAATTCGCGGCGGCTAAGCAAAAGCTTTCTATCGCGTTTGTCTTCGTGATTGTTGTACGTGCCGTAAGTATATTGAGCTATGTGCATTTTTACAAATAGCTCATTGTTAAAGAAATAACAAAAAGAATCGTTCAAACTCGCTTTGCCTTCGCGTAGCGATTTGATTTCTGTTCCCCAAAGTTCTATGCCGGCTACAAATTTTTCTTCTATCTCGAACAGATGCCAAGCTTTTTTGTTACGTATGTTAACGTTGCTCATTAATTTTATTCTTCTTTTGTTAAATTGCTGAATTAAAAAATATTTCTTTTTTTTTAATAATTTGAGTAAATTAATTGAAATTATTATTTTTAAAAAATATTAGTTTTATATAATCTTAATAATAAATTATAAAATTGTAAGTTTTTTTTTCAAAAAAAAAGTTACTTTTTTTTTACGTTATCAAAAAAATATAGACAAATTTTAAATACCGAATTAATTATTAATTTATTATTTGCTACTTAATTCACTATTTTTTATATTTTTTTTTTGCAAAAGTATATTTTTTTTTGTGTTTTAACAAATTTACTACTCTACATGACATTTTTTTTGTTGGCTAAATTCTAATAATTTTAGAAGTCT
>DYNA01000155.1 GCA_020721325.1 Paludibacter propionicigenes | reverse complement strand
CTTTGGAATAAACGCTCTTCACCGGAATTTGCTCCGGTGTAAGCCAGCTACTGCCGACTTGCTGCTTTGCGCTTTCGCCCTTTGCAGCCGATTTGTTTATGGTTGAATTAAATTTTGGTCGCATATTTATGTTTCATTTATTAATTTCGTTAAACTGTTTTTTCATTTCATGTTCAACTATAAACATTTTGGATATAAGCTCATTGTAATCTTTCATTTTTCCCAAAGCATAAGTAATTTCCTTAGCGGTTTCTATATCCCCATTATTTACACATTGAATACTCATACTTTCGTAAATAGCAATTACTTCATCAATAATTAATGATTTTTCGGGGTAAAGTTCTTGCAGGTTTTTTATTTCAAAAGGGCGATACGGTATGTTTTTATCTTCTTCAGTAAGATATAAAATATTCTGTATGGCTTGAATAAACGGTCTGTCGGGAAATTCTTCCGAACGCTTCTTGAAAAATGAAGCAGACAATTTATCATCTTCCATATATTTGTCAAAAAAAACTAAATCTGCAAGACGGTCATTTTTATATTTTTCTTCTAAACTGTGTAATTTGGATTTAGAATTAAAAAAAGATTTCTTGGCACTTTCTATTTCTTCATCAATTTTATTCATTCTATCTCTTTCTTGGTCGGTTGAAACAGCAACAAAAGATAAATCAATATCAAATTCTGTGTCGGGAAAATCGTCGAAAAAGTTCATTCTTACAAAATTGATAAAAGCATTATGAAATTCTAATGGATTTTCACTATCATTAATTTCGTTCATAAAAAGAATTATGAATAACATTCCGGGCTTGTTTCCAATTTTTTCTTCAACATCAGCTTCAGTAATTTCATTTCTTAAAATATACTCTTCAACATCTGCTATAAATTGAAACAAACCTTCTTCTTCTGCATAATCAAGAGCTTCCTTTGCCGAATCGAAACCAAAATTATCATTTTCATCTAATGCATCCTTTACGAATTGAACTAAAAGTTCAGATGGTAACAAGTTTACTTTACCTTCAGAATCATCTTCATCGTCGTCATAATCTTCATCGTTTTGGTCATCGTTTTGGTCATCGTCAGCAAAAAAATCTTCGGGGTCAAAATCGCCCTCGGTTTCCAATTTAGCAAAATTAAAATTTCCTTCACCCAAAGTACGTTTAAGTTCAAATAACTTACTGCTGTTGCTTCCGTTTGGATTTAAAAATAAAAAAGGTTTTCCGTTCATTCCCATTTCTATTTCTATAAAAGGAAAATCATCGGTATCTTCTTCCAAAATAAATTGAGCTATTTCAAAGTCTTTGTGGTTTTTCAAACCGTTTTCGGTGGCATATTCGGCAGCAGAATAAATCAAATTGTGAACATATTCATAATCCACTTGTTTTAATTCGGAATCGAGCATTTCATAAAATTCATCAGCCGATTTGTTAAATCCAATGGCACAATCAATAATTCCTTCGCAGTAAGTATCAACATAAAAAAATACCGCCGAAAGATTGCCATTGGAATGCTTGCGAGTAATAGCAACGCTTGCTACACCTTCGCCATCCCATTGTTTTGAAATGTAACAGTTGCCCAAAGGCAAGCTTCGCATTCTTTGCCTGAAATATTGTTTTTCTGTAAGTGGCTTTTGAGAAGGTTGCTGTTTTTTTTTATTTTTTGCCATAATTTATAATTTAAAAAGTAACTGATTGAAATTTTGAAGACTTTCCAACACGTTGGTTTTAACGTGAATGAAATGTTCTATTCCTGCGGCTTTTAGCGTTTCCATTGCGTCTTTTGGAAAACCGGCTATTACACAAATTTCTTTGTCTAAAAGCGATTTTACTTGTGGTGCAAATTCGGTATATTCCTCATCAGAACTGCAAATCACCACGATGTCAGCACCGGCAGCTTTGGCAGCCTTTACGCCTTCTTCGGCTGAGGCAAAACCAAGATTGTCAATTACTTTGTAACCAGCACAGGCAAAAAAGTTGCACGAGAAAGCGGCTCTTGCTTTGCGCATTGCGAGATTTCCGAAAGTGAGCATAAAAGTAACAGGGCGTTTTGCAGCGTGGTCGGTTTGGTAACGGATTTTTTCAAATTCTTGTGCCAAACGATATTGTTTAAGCGGTTCACCTATTTTTTTTATCGGGTCTAAATAATTATCCTCGTATAAAACTTCTTCCGCTACATCGTCGGCTATTTTTTCTTCAAAATTAGGAAATTGATTGGTACCTAAAAGATTTTCGCGGCGTGTGGCTGCATCAAGATTGCGTTTGGCTGCCATTTCATTTACCTGCTGCTGTATAAAACCTTGTTTGAAGGCTTCTAAAAATCCTCCTTTTTCTTCTATTTCAAAGAAAAGTTTCCAAGCTTCGCTGGCAATAGAATCGGTTAAACTTTCAATGTAATATGAACCGGCGGCAGGGTCAATCACTTTGTCCAAATACGACTCTTCTTTGAGCAAAAGCTGCACATTGCGGGCTATTCGAGTGGCTAAATCGCTGCTTTTGTGCATTACCGAATCAAAGGAAACTACCGTGAGCGATTCTACATTGCCCAAAATAGCCGACATGGATTCGGTTGTGGCACGCAACATGTTCACGTAAGGGTCGTAAAGTGTGTATGTAAAATTGGAAGTGGAGGCGTGAATGTGCATTTTCATTTTTTCGGCACAGCACGGATTGTATTTTTCAACAATGTTTGCCCAAAGCAAGCGGGCAGCACGCAACTTGGCTATTTCCATAAAATAGTTGGTGCCTACTTCAAATTGAAATTTCATTCGCTCGCTTATTTTGCCCACAGGCAAGCCCATTTGAGTGAGTAGAGCCAGATATTCGTTGCCCATAGCCAATCCAAAAGCCAATTCCTGCACAATGGAACTTCCGGCACTTGCAAATACTCCGGCATCTACTATTAGGGTTTTGATGTGCGGAAAATCTTGCACGGCAAGAATCATTTCTTTGAGCATTTCAAAGGTTTCGCTTTCGTTTTCGGTGTATAAACCGCCGGTAAAGGTCAATTTTCCAAGCGGACTCATCTCAAAACTTGCGCGAATGTTTTGCGGATTTAAACCGCGACTGTTTACTATTTCTTTAAAAAAAGTAAAACCGTTCAACGATTTGTGGCATGTAGCAAAATTGGTTTCAATGCACTCCAATTCAATGCCTTTCAATAAATTTTCAAAATCTTCTTTTGTAAAATCTACATTGTGTTTGAAAGCCAAACCCAAAGAATTTACGCCTTTGTTCAAAACATCAAGCAATTCTTTGTTTGTATTTTCTATTTCGGCGGTAGAAAAATTTTGGCGAATCAGCCACGAGTTATCGTCTGTTTTATTGCCTCTTACAAAGGGAAAAGCATTGGGCTGAACATCGATAAATTCAATGTTTTCAATATCTTCTGCCCTGTAATAGGGTTTTACGTCTATGTTTTCGTTGGTTTTCCAAATCAAAGTTTTGTTGTAATCAGCCCCTTTCAGGTCGGCTTTTATTTTTTCTTCCCACTGCTCGGTCGAAATGGGCGGAAACGTGTCGAACAATTTTCTTTCAGACATTTGTTTTTATATATTTAATGTTTTATATTTCAGTGAATTAAATAAAAAACAATACGATTTCGTATCTTTTTTCAATTTGCAAAGCTAAACTTTTCTTTTATATTGAAATATGCTTTTTGTCAGTTTTCTGAAAAAAAATGTTTTAAATATTTTCACGCAAAGGCGCAAAGTTTTTTTTTTCATTTTCACGCAAAGACGCTGGTGGCGCAAAGTTTTCTTTTTTTATCCCTTTGCGTCTTTGCGTCTTTGCGTGAATTTTCTTTTTTTATTTTCCCGCAAAGGCGCAAAATTTTCTTTTTTTATCCCTTTGCGTCTTTGCGTCTTTGCGTGAATTTTCTTTTTTTATTTTCCCGCAAAGGCGCAAAGCTTTTTTCATTTTTATAAAAAAAAGAGGCAGCATTAAACATCTTTTTGTATTTTTGTAAAAAAAAATAGTTTTAAAAAAAGAATATGTATGATAATTTTCTAAATTGTAATTGAAAAACAAACAAAATAGTTGTCATACACATTAATAAATATCTAAATAATAAATAATTATGTTATCACAATTAATTTACGTAAGCGTAAGAGCAAATGAATGCAGCGATTCCGAAATTCAAAAAATTTTGGAATCTTCTATTCGCAACAATGCAAAAATTGATATAACCGGTGTTTTGCTCTATTCCGATAAAAAGTTTTTACAATGTTTAGAAGGCGATTATGACGAGATAATGGCTTTATATGATAAAATTAAATTAGACAAACGTCATAAAAACGTTGTTTTAATTACGGTGGGTATGATTAAGGAACGTTTTTTCCCAAGCTGGCAAATGGGTTCAAAAAAGATTAACTCGGATTATGAATTTAGTACCAAAATGTCTTTGAGTGAAAAAAAGGACTTCAATGCTATTTTAAAGGGCGAAAAACCCACAGAAAGCAAAGCAATAGATTTAATAAAAAAATTCTTTTAAAGCTACCAAATATGTATAAATTAGAAGAAAAACGGAACAAATTAAACGACATAAATGCCATTGAATTTGGAGAAAATATTCAAGAAATTACAACGAGCATGGAAATAATAATGATGTTGTTTCAAGTAGATGACGATAAAGAAATTATCGCAGCTTGTAAAAATAAATTAATACAAGGGATTGATTTGTTGAAAAAACTTGGGCAAAACGATATTTCAAATAGTTTTAAAATGAATGTTTAATCCGATTTTTTTAATTTAAGGTACATCTAACGATAACTTTGCCAACGTTCTAATTACAAAGCTATTTATCAACAGATTGACCCGATGACTTACGAATTTTTGGAGGTATAAAGTTTCTACATCAGTTTTTTATTTTTTTTTATGGAAATATAAAAATAAAATCATCATATAGTAAAAAAAAAAATTTTATAAACTTAAAAAAAATAAAACGGATATGAAAGCAATCCATTTTTTAGCGTCAATGCTGATGATTTTATTTCTTTCGCATTGCAACAGTTACAATAAACAAAGTGCAAACTACGAAGAACAAAGCCCTACCACAGAGCAGGTTAAGTATGAAAAACTATCGGTGGACGATGCGGAATACGTTGTTGAAGCTCCTTCGCCCGACCAAACGAACTCCGATTCGGTAGCTACTCCAATGAATACCGAAGAATACGACCGAATTTATGAAAATCCGTTTGTAAGTCCGCTTACTCACGCGCTTTCAACTTTTTCAATTGATGTGGACAGAGCCGCTTATTCCAATGTGCGTAGATTTTTGCAAAACAATCAATTGCCCAATCCCGATGCCGTGCGCATTGAAGAGATGATTAATTATTTTGACTATACTTATCCGCAACCGACCGACCAGCACCCTTTTTCGATTACGCTCGAAGCCGGAGTTTGTCCTTGGAATAGCGGGCATACTTTGGTAAGTATCGGTTTGAAAGGCAAAGATGTTGATGTAAGCAACATTCCGACAAGCAATTTGGTTTTTCTTTTAGATGTTTCGGGTTCAATGGACGCGCCCAACAAATTGCCTTTATTGAAACAGTCTTTTAAAGTGCTTATGGAAAAACTTCGTCCGCAAGACCGTGTAGCCATAGTGGTTTATGCCGGAGCTGCGGGAGTGGTTTTGCCATCGACAGCTTGCAGCAACAAAGAAAAAATTATTGCCGCTTTTGAAAATTTGCAAGCCGGAGGCTCTACTGCCGGCGGCGAAGGCATTGATTTGGCATACAAAATAGCCAAAGAAAATTTTATTAAAGACGGCAACAACCGCGTAATTTTAGCTACCGACGGCGATTTTAACGTTGGACAATCTTCCGATGGCGAATTGGTGCGCCAGATAGAAAAAAAGCGCGAAGACGGCATTTTTCTTACCATTTTGGGTTTTGGAATGGGAAACTACAAAGACTCCAAAATGGAAAGTCTTTCCAATGCCGGAAATGGAAATTATGCTTACATCGATAATATTTTGGAAGCTAAAAAAACCTTAGGCAAAGAAATCTGGGGAACACTTTTTACCATTGCCAAAGATGTAAAAATACAAATAGAGTTTAATCCGGCAAAAGTAAAAGCTTATCGATTAATAGGTTACGAAAACAGAATGTTGGCTGCCGAAGATTTTAACGACGACAAAAAAGACGCCGGCGACATAGGCGCAGGGCATACCGTTACGGCTATTTACGAAATTATTCCTGCCGGTTCTTCGGAAGAAGTCAAAGGAGTTGATGCTTTAGAATATCAAAAAGCAAAAGTGGTGGACAGCGAAAACCTGATGACTTTCAAACTTCGCTACAAATTGCCCGATGCTTCGGAAAGTCAATTGATAGTGAAACGAATAAAAGAATCGGAACTTAAAAAGAATAACCTTTCGGAAAATTTTAATTTTGCAACTTCGGTAATCGAATTTGGCTTGTTGCTTAGAGGTTCGGAATATAAAGCCAAAGCCAGTTACCAACAATTGATGGAACGCGCCAAAAAATCCAAAGGAGCTGACAACGATGGCTATCGTGCCGAATTTATCCGTTTGGCAGAAATTGCCGAAACTTTGAGTAAATAATAAAAACATTAACCATAAATGCGTATGTTTTATACTGCAAACGGCAACTTTTCCAAAGTTTTAGAACTTTGGAAAAGTGAAATAATAAACCGTTTGCAGTATAACAAACTATCAAAAGACAAAAAATGTTTTATAGCATTTGCATTTTCATAAAACTCTTATTTTGAAGTACTTCAAAATAAGAGTTTTTATTTTATATCGCTCTACAAAGTTTTTTATTGCACAAATTAAATGGCTTTTTTATCTTTGCCCACCTTATTTAGTATTATTATTTAAAAAAAAAATTCTAAATCTTTTGATAATTTTTTAATAAATGAATATAAAAAAAACAAGTTTACTTTTTTTTAAAAAAATATTCATTAAAGTACGTGAACAAAAATAAATGACATTTTGTATTTTTAGAAACATCTAAAAATCAGTTCAAACAAGAATCATTGCTGTTCATGGCTCACAATCGATTTAAGTTATCAATTTTTATCTTTTTTAGAAAAAAAAACCACCTTTTTTTCCAAAAAAAACAATAGTAATCATTTCTAAAACAAAACTTTTAAAAAAAATGAATCGAAAATTAAAATTATGGGTACTTATTCAATTCATTGTGGTAAGTGCCATGGCGCAAATGACTACCACTTTTCCTATCAACGAAAATGTTCGTTACGGAAAATTGGAAAATGGAATGACGTATTACCTTTTGCACAATGAAGAGCCAAAAAATAGAGCCAGTTTTTATTTTGCTCAAAATGTGGGTGCTATCTTGGAAGAAGATGCGCAAAACGGTTTGGCTCACTTTCTCGAACACATGGCTTTTAATGGAACGGAACATTTTGAGGGCAAAGGAATTTTAAATTTTTTAGAAAAACACGGCGTTCGCTTTGGTGCCGACATCAATGCTTATACGGCTCAAGACCAGACCGTTTACAATTTGAGCAATGTGCCAACCGACAAAGCCGGTTTAATGGACTCTACGCTTTTGGTTTTGCACGACTGGTCGGGTTATTTGCTTTTGAAAGAAAATGAAATTGATGCCGAACGCGGTGTTATTCAAGAAGAATGGCGCACTCGCCGCAATTCGCGCTTTAGACTTAATATGCAGACTTCTAAAGTTTTATACAAAGACTCAAAATATGCCATTCGCGATGTTATTGGCGATTTGGAAGTAATTAAAAATTTCAAATACCAAGAAATAAGAGATTATTACAAAAAATGGTATCGCCCCGATTTACAGGCAGTTATCGTTGTTGGCGATTTTGATGTAAATGAAATGGAAAAAAAGGTAAAAGAATTGTTTTCAAAAATTCCACTTCGTCCCAATTTGCCTAAGCGCGAGTATTTTTACATTCCCGACAATCAAGAAGTTTTGTATTGCAAAGCCACCGACCCCGAAGCTCCCAATGCTTCTATAGCCCTGATTATCAAAAAAGAACAACCTTTGGTGAAAGATGAAAATGTTTTCAGAACCGATGTAATGGAAAAAATGTATCAAAACATGATTTCCAATCGTTTTAAAGAATTAACACAAAATCCAAACAGCAACAGTTTCAGTTTATTTGCCGGATTTTTTTCTTTTACACGCACTACCAAAGCCTTTTATTTGAGTGCAATGCCCAAAGAAGGAAAAGGAAAAGAGGCGTTTGAAGAAATGCTTACCGAAATAGAACGTGTAACCCGTTTCGGTTTTACGGCTTCGGAATTAAAAAGAGCCAAAGCTTATTTGCTCAACGAATACCAAACTTTTTACAACAAACGCGATAAAATAAGTCATGAAGATTGGGCTAACCAATTGTATATGCACTTTTTAACTGCCGAACCGGTTTTTACTCCCGAAAAAGAACTTCAGTTGGCTACCAACGCTATAAATTCCATAGAACTGAGCGAACTCAACGATTGGGCTAAACTACAAGTTACTCAGCACAACCGCGTCATTTTAGTTACCGGACCCGACAAAGACAAAGACATTTTACCTTCGGAAGAAGATTTGAAAGGAATTTTAAATAAATTATCCGGCATTCAATTAGAGGCTTACGCCGAAGAAGAAACCAATGAAAATCTAATTTCGGAAAATCTAAAAGCGGGTACTGTAAAAACAAATTTTAAGGTAAAAGGCATTGACGCTGCCAAAGGCTACGTTTTGTCAAACGGAGCAAAAGTAGTGCTTTTGAGTACTACTTACAACAAAGACCAAGTGCTTTTCTCGGCTTACAGCCCCGGCGGTCGCTCATTGGTCGATTTAACCGATTTGCCTTCAGCCGATGCTGCTGTTACTTTGCATAAAGTAGCCGGTATCAGTGAGTTTGATGCCGTGCAATTGCAAAAAATGCTCACCGGAAAAACCGTTCGCATCAATCCGTTTATTCTTGAATTGCAAGAGGGTTTCAACGGTTCGTCGAGTGTGAAAGATTTTGAAACGATGCTTCAATTGGCGTATTTGTCGTTCGCTTCTCCCCGTTTTGACAATCAAATGGCAACCATTACCATGCAACAATGGGAAAATTATACCAAAAATCGTCAAAACAATACCGTAGAAGCTTTCCGCGATTCAACCGACCTTTTGAATGCCAACCGAAGCAAACGAGTACTTCTTTTTAATGAAAATTTTGTAAAAAATATAAATTTTGACAAAGCGCAAGAGGTTTATAAAAACCGTTTTCAAAATGCTGCCGATTTTACCTTTGTAATAATTGGTAATGTAGATGAAAAAACCGCTCTGCCATTGATTGAGAAATACATTGGAAGTATAAAAAGCACCGGAAAAACCGAAAAATTTATCGACCACAATTTGCGTCCGGCAAAGGGAAATTCAAAATTATATTTCAGCAAACCGATGGAAGTGCCAAAAGCTACGGTTTATGTAAACTTTAACGGCGAATTGAAATACAATTTGTTGAATCGTTTGTGCGTAAACACCATTGAACAATTGCTCTCGAAACGATACCTTGAAAGCATACGCGAAGAAGAAGGCGGAAGCTACGGGGTAGGCGTTCGCGGACAATTGAGCATGGAACCCAAAGAAGAGTTCAGCCTTTTCTTACGTTTTGACTGCGACCCTGCTAAACAGGAAAAACTTTTAGCTATTGTGTGGAAAGAAATTGAAGATTTGAAAAATGGTAAGGTGGTGGCAAAAGATTTGAACGAAATCAAACAAAATTTTGTAAAAATGCGCAAAGAAGACGTTGAACAAAACGAATTTTGGTTAAATGCCGTTCAAGTGGCTTTAAAATCGCCGGAAGGTTTTGTAAACGATGCCGATTATGAAAAAACCGTGCAGTTGATTGATGAAAAAATGGTTGTGAAAGTTGCCAAACAAATGTTTTCAAAAGCCAATTCTACCGAAGTGGTTATGAAATCGGAATAGATTTAAAAAAATATTGTAGAGACAACGCATGCATTGTCTCTACATTTTGCAATAGCAGGCGGGGTTGCTAAACTTGGAGCGAAGCCCCCTGTTATAAAATAAAAAAAAAACGGGATTTGATTTGCATCAAATACCCGTTTTTTTATCTAAGCAAAAAG
>DYNA01000154.1 GCA_020721325.1 Paludibacter propionicigenes | reverse complement strand
ATAATTTAACATATTTATGTATATAGATTGGTGTATTGTATATACCCCAGATAAAGTTATTTCCTTACTTTCTTTATTCTTTTACAAAGTTACTCTTTTTTTTAAATAAATACAGAAATACTATTTTTTATTTTTAAAGCAACACAAAATAATTTACTTTTGTTGCGCAAGGCTGATTTGTAAAATTTTCATTTATAGACAATAAACTCCGATTTTACAAATTTTACAAGCTCTGCTAAAGCAATTTTTTTTTAAGGTTTCATACTGGTCTGTTTATTTTGCAGGTAAAATGAATTTTATTTTTCCTGCATGTTTTATGAATTTTAAAATAAGGGAATAAGGTTGGTTTTTCAAACCCTTATTCGCTTAGTAACTAAAAATAAAACTCACAGCCTCCCTTATTCCCTTATTTCTTTTTTTGAAAAAAAGAGGGTTTTATTTTAATTTTTTTTTACAAAATAAACAGACCAGTTTCATACTCAATGGTTCGTTATTTTTTTGACCACGAATTTACGAATTTAAGACAAATTGATTCGTAAAAATGAGTGAATTTGTGGTCATATTATACCCAATTACTTTTAAAATTTAAGAAATAATTCAGATAAAAGATTGGATTTTTCAATTTTTTTTGAAAAAATAAAAAAAAGATAAAAAATGAATTGGATTTTAGTTTTTATAGGAGGCGGATTAGGAAGTTTAGCTCGATTTGGAATTTCAAAATGGGTTTCGAGTAATTTTTTGTATATCAATCCTTATGCTACATTTGTTTCTAACTTGTTGGCAAGCATTTTGTTGGGTTTGCTCATGTTTGCTTTTACACGCGAGTTTTTTAATAATTCGGCTTTTCGATTGTTTTTTGCAACCGGTTTTTGTGGCGGATTTAGTACATTTTCCACTTTTAGCTACGAAACTTTTCAATTGCTCAAAATGCAAAATTATTTTTTAGCTGCCGCCAATGTTGTAGTGAGTGTATTGCTTGCTTTAATTGCTATAGCTATCATTTACAAAGCCAATAGTTGATAAAAGTTTTTTGTTCTATTTCAAAATAAGAACTTTTCCAAAGTTTTTGAAACTTTGGAAAAGTGAAATAACAAGCCGTTTATTGAAGTTTATAAACTAATTATCAGTCTGTTAAACCAAAGCAGCATAATCTTGAGCCGAAAGCAATTCATTCAATTCTTCGGGATTGCTAAGGCTAATTTTAATCATCCAACCATCGCCGTAAGGGTCTGAATTGATAGTTTCCGGCGCATCAACAAGCAGTTGATTCACTTCCAAAACTTCGCCACCAACGGGCATAAACAAATCCGAAACCGTTTTTACAGCTTCAATTGTACCAAAAATGGCGGCTTTGTCGAGCTGCTCGCCTTGTGTTTCAATTTCTACAAACACAATGTCGCCCAATTCTTTTTGAGCAAATTCGGTAATGCCTATGTAGGCTTCCGAGCCTTCTACCTTTAACCATTCGTGGTCTTTGGTATATTTCAAATTTTCAGGAAAATTCATTGCTTATAATTTATTATTTGATTGATTTATAATTTATTGTTTAATATTTTTGTAAGAAATTTTTTTTTCAAAAATAGATATTTTATTTTAGAAAAGAAATTTTTATTTTATGTTATAAAACTTTTTTTATAAAACAGTGAAATTGAGTTACTAAAATTAAAAAAAAGGTTTACTTTTGCAGCGTTTTTAGTCTTTTATTAAAAAAAAATCGATACAAAATGACAAGCGTACCATATAAAAATTCCGATAAAACAAAAAAACAACAAGTTGCAGAAATGTTTAACAACATAGCCTTTCGCTACGATTTTTTAAATCATTTTTTATCCGCCGGAATCGATAAAATTTGGAGGAAAAAGGCTATAAATATTTTAAAGAAACACAATCCCAAACAAATTTTAGACATAGCTACCGGAACAGCCGATTTTGCTATTGCTGCCCTCGATTTACAACCCGAAAAAGTCATTGGAATTGACATTTCCGAAGGAATGTTAAAAGTGGGTGTTGAAAAATTAAAAAAACGAAAACTCGATGCCATTATTGAACTGCAATTGGGCGATTCCGAAAATTTGGAATTTGCCGAAAATACTTTCGATGCTTTAACTGCCGGATTTGGAGTTCGCAATTTTCAGGATTTAGATGCCGGCTTGCGCGAAATGCACCGCGTTTTGAAACCCAAAGGAATAGCCGTTATTTTGGAATTTTCTCAACCTGAGCGTTTTCCCATAAAACAGCTCTACCATTTTTACTTTTATCGTATTTTACCATTTTTTGGAAAAATCGTTTCAAAAGACTCCTCCGCATACACGTATTTGCCCGAATCGGTCGGTGTTTTTCCTTACGGAAAAAAATTTTTGCAACGAATGGAAAATGCCGGTTTTTATAATCTTAAAATGAAAACGTTGGCTTTTGGAATAGCTTCTATTTACACCGGAGAAAAAAAATAAAATACATAAAATAGTGCAGTATTATACTGCAAACGGTTTATTATTTAACTTTTCCAAAGTTCTAAAACTTTGGAAAAGTTGTAGTTACAAAATAATAAATATTAAAATTTATCCCGTTTTTAGTATAAAAGCTTTTTTTTATGCAAACTGATAAAAACATAAAGTTATAATTGCCTGAAATGCAAAACGTTGTGCCTTTGCGTGAATTTTTTGTTTTTAACCTTTTTCAACTGAATTCCTAAAACAAAAAGAAAAAATTTTCCTGCAAAATAAACAGACCTGTGATAGATTTACAGATTTTGGAAAAACCTAAAAAAAAAATTCGGAAAAAAGATAAATATTTTTAAAAAAATAGAAAAAATTGCACGATTTTAGTATTATTATAAAAAAACGATGAAAAAATCATCAAACGAAAACTAAAAAACATTAAACATGAGAAAGATTGTATTTTTATCTGTTTTATTTCTATTTTTGTACACTCAAAACAGCTTTTCGCAAGAATTGATTACCAGTGGAAATAGTAAATATTTTGCCGTAAGGAGTTACGAAAGCACTTACGATGATACCGTTTGGATTGAAAAAAACGGCAAATCGAAACAAAAAATTATCGAGCATTATTTAACTCAAATAGACGTTTACCAATTGCGCACTTTGGGTTGGATACGCTCGTTTCAACTTAAAAGTTTGAAACGAGAAAAAGAACTCGAAATAGGCTTTAGCTATGGCGGAAAAACTTTTTTTGTAAAAGACAAAAATCAAACCGTTATTTGGGACATTCTTTCCGGCAATTTGGTTTATACCGGTACAAACCATTCGGTTTTAGGCTTTTCCAATTTCAGTGATTTTTTTATCATTCACGAAAATCAAAAATTGATAGCTTACAACAGCGTTACGGGTGAAAAAATAAGAGAGTATAAATTCTCGAAATCGAAAAAAACCACCGAAATAAAGTGTACGCCCGATGATAAAATGTTTGTGGTAAAAACCGATGACAGCGCATTTTTTTTATTTGACGTAGAAAATGAAAAATCGCTCAAACGATTTACCGGCGATGATTATCGATTTATTAAAAATGAAGACAAATTGGTCATTGTGCGCAGAAAAGAAAACCGGTTTTACGGCTACATGTATAAATTGCCAAATTTTGAACGTATCAACTATTTTTTTCGCGAAACAGACGGTTTTTGGCTTAGCCCAAACGGAAAATACCTAACTTCTTTCAACAAAAGAGGCAGCATAATTGAAAAAAACAAACTTACTTTCGACCGACTTTCTATTTACGATACCGAAACGGGCTATTGCTGGGCAAGAATAGTTGATACCGATACCATCAAATTGCGAATAAATAATTTTAGTTGGCTCAAAAACAATATTTTAGCTTTCAACAACGACCTTTCGGCTTCGCTTTACAGCATCAATTCCGATAGAATGGTGATGGATTTGAATTACGGCTTTTCTTTTCCCGACAAAAAAACAACCATTAGTCGCCAATTGCACAATATAGTAGTAAGCGAAAACAAACAATACGTGGCTTTGCAAGATTATGACAATAAAAAACCTATTTTGTATTTAAAATCTTCTTCCATTGGCGGTTCGATTGCTTTTTGCAACGATGTGGAATTTATTGGCTTTACGCCGAACAGTAAAAATATTTTGGTAAAAACCAAAGAAGGTTACGGGTTGATTTTAGCTTCCGAAATTGAAGGCATCAAAGACGATTTTTCGGAAATAAAATATTATCCCTTCTCGCAAGCTCTTCAAATGCCCGTTCCCGAAAAAATGATAGAAGAAGACGGCGAATATCCTGAAAATTACCAATATCAAAAAATCAATGACTTCAAACACATTAGTACCGTGCCGGAAAATGAATTGGTTAATTTGTATCTCAAAACCATAGAAGTAACAGATACTTTAACCGGTTTGCAAGTCCATTTGCTCGACAAAAACGGTACGTATTACTACGGAGCAGCCGAGCCGGAATGGCGACATATTTGGAAAAATTTACTTCTGCAAGACCAAAAAGGAAAAATACAGGAAATAAAAAATTTTCGGGTATTTGAATATTCGCAGCGCGACAATTTGCCCACTGCCTTAGCCATAGTCATGGACCACAGCGGCTCTATGGGCGAACAACGCGCGCGCGTTTTGCAAGAAGGCGCAAAAATGCTTATTGCAAAAAAAGATGAACGCGATGCCCTGACCATAATTAAGTACGATAGCAAAATAGGTGTAGAAGTGCCGCTTTCTAAAACCGAAAAACGCCTGAATACCGATTTAAAAGTCAATGGATTAAGTGAATACGGCGGTGCCACTTCGCTTTTAGATGCCATTGAAAAAGGCGTTCAGGTTTTGAAAAACGCAAAAGGTTACAAGCGAAAAGCCGTTATCATTCTTACCGATGGCAACGAAAATTCATCGATTGCCAGTAAAGGACAAGTTTTGAAAACCGCTGCCGGAAACGAAGTGAGCATTTTCACCATTGGTTTTGGCGACTACGTGAGCGAAGATTATTTAAAAGCCTTAGCCTACTATTCGCAAGGCAGTTATTATCAGATTTATAAAACTTCCGATTTTAATTGGGTTTTTGACGATGTGTATAAAAAAACACGGAATTATTATTCCATTCGCTTTGAAACAGACACCATTGGCGAATATTCGGCTCTTTTGGAAATAGCTCTCGACGAAAATCGCCGCGATGAACTGACCACTACTTTCAACAACACGCCATTCGATTTCGATTTGCTCGACGAGAGCGATTTCGATTACGATTTTAAAGCTCCCGTTAGCGAAATAAAACCCAGCGAATTTGTTATGAAAGACCTGAAAACTTTTAAAGACAGCATTGTAAAAGTAACCAATGAAACTGCCATAGCCAAAAAAGAACAACATAAAAAGGAACAAAAAGAAGATTTCTCAAAAATTAATTTTCCGAACATTCAATTTTATTACAGCGAAGTGAAAATAATTGAAGGCAGCGAAAAAGGAATAGAAGAAGTGGTATCGTTTATGAAAAAATATTCCGATGTAGAAATCGAAATCATTGGGCATACCGACAACGTGGGCAACTCGGAAGACAATCAAATGCTTTCGTTGGCGCGTGCCAAAGCCGTGAAAATGCTTTTGGAAAAAGCCGGAATAAAAGAACGCCGCATTCATACGCAAGGCTTAGGCGACACGCAGCCTTTGGAAAACAACAAAACAGAAAACGGACGCAAAATAAATAGACGTGTAGAATTTAAAATAAAAAATACTTAGCACGGCTATTTATTGAGTTTTTAATTGTGTTAAATCATTACCAAGTACAGTTTAAATTACTCCATTATAGTTAAATTCTTGAAACAAACCGCTTGTCTGTTTTTGAAACGGTGGAGCGGTTTGTTCTTTTATTTTGCCTTTAATCAATCCACAAGTCATCGTCAATCTGTAAATAATTAGCTTATTGATAATCTATTTTTACGCATTTTATAACTAATTAATACACTGACTATCCGTTTTTTATTAATAGGCTTGCTGATTTTAGATTTTACCAAAATTAATTCATATTAAGATTTGCTTTTCCTATCCAACTGTAAATGATTTTACCTTCTTGGGCAGTGTGATTTCTATTTGAAAATCCTTTAATTTGTTTGATTCTATTGTTTATTACTTCAATGGTTAAAATACGTTTATAGTTTTTTTCGTCTATTTTCTTCCGCATCGACCAAATGGAGCATTTACCGCTTATACAATCGTGAAGATAGGTGTAAACACAATGCCGCAATTCTTTCCCTTCATTTACCAAATCTATTTCTTTGGTTATTTGTACTATTTCATATTCTTCTTCTTCGTAAGTAAATTTAAAATCGTTCATTTTTATGCCCTTCCACACTCTATTGCCTTGAATTTTAGTGCTATTTATTTCGTCGTGCCATTGCACAATGTCGTTGAGTACGCTCCAAATGCTCCGATTGAGAAGATAAAAATCGTCTCCGTCTTGTTGAAATTTATAATAAAAAAAATCCAAGAAAGTTTGAATATCTCTTTGGTCGATATAATCTTTATTGCGAGAGAAAAAAAGTAGTACATTATCGATAAAAAGGGTGTTGAGCCGATTGATATTTTGCACCAAATTGCAACGTTGCAAGATATTATAAATTAAATCGTTTGGCATTTTAAAATCAATACATTTAGCACAAACAAGGTAGTAAGAAACAGAATGTGGTATCGTAATTTGAAAATTCAACAAATCATAATTGATGAAGTAATGAGCTTGCTTTTTGGTTATTTCAAAAGGTAAATCTTCAAAAGCCGACATATTATTGCCTTCCACAATAAACTTAAAAAGCTTTTTATCTTTTTCTGATATTTGAAAAAAGTTAAAAATAAAAAAATTAGGAAATATATAATTTGGTAATAAATAATAAAGTATTCTTGAATATAAATCTTTGTTGTCAATTATTTTGAAAGAGGCTTTTTGCCAAAAAGGTTTGGTAAAATTAATTATTTCGTCTAATTTTTCATTGCCCGCATTATCGTCTTCATAAATTAAAGGAGTAATTAATTCGATAAATTTAAAAAAAATTTCATGTTTTTCACTATTTTCGGGTTGTTCGCTTATATCTGTAAATGCTTTTAATAAAATATTGCGCCTAAATTCATTATTGGGCAGAGTTTTAATTAAAAGAAATAATTTTTCGATGTAAAAAGTTATAATATCGGGTTTTTTGCAAAATTTTGCAAAGAAAGACAAAAAAATTTGATAAGTCTTTGGGTCTGAATTATAATTAGACAACAGTTTTAAAAAACGGAAAAATATTTTTTTTGGATTTTTAATCTCCTCCTTTTCTAAATTTTTAAAAAGGTTAAACATATACCAATTTTCAAAATACATAAACATTTTAAAATCATATTCATACAATCTATTTACAAACCAACGATAACTTTGATGGTAGGAATTGGCTAAGTCTAAAAGCTTTAGCAATTGTACGACTTCATTGAGATAAAAGTGCGATTTTGTTCTATATAATTTGCTCCAATGCTCAATAGTTGTATTAATTACTTGTTCGGAAAAAAGGCTGACACTACCATTTTCTTTATACAAAAAATCAAAAATTGTTGGAAATTCTTTCCAACTATCGTAAAAACTTTTTTGAAAAAATACCCTATAATTTATTTGGGGATAATAATCTAAAAGTCCCATTACATCAATCAAAAATTTGCGCGAAATGGTGTATCCTTCCAAATACAAATTGTAACCGTAATTTATTGAAAAACCAACTTTATTTTCCAATTTTTTAGTCATGGCGGCTAATTGAAGTAAATTTTCGGTGGTAAACTTCAAATCAATTGAAAAACGACTTGAACCGGAAACATCTACCGTGCGTACCAATTCAATTTTAAATTCTTTCCCTATTTTTTTTATTACATAATACATATTTTAAAAAAATGGTTATAGAAAGTGTTTTATTTATTCTTGTAACGTATTGATTTTAAACCCGAAAGTTTTATAAACCATCGGGTTTAAATCTTTCAATAAATGTGCTTATTCTTCCTTTAATTTTATCAAAATTTTAGCCGAATACGAATTAACGTCATATTTGGTTTTTGATTTATAACCAGAAATGCTGGTGAAAAAAACTTGGAATTCGTAATTCGCATTTTTTTTGAAAAAACTTAATTCTCTTAAAGGAATATTGCTCGAATTGAGTGAATATTTTTTGTATAAGTTTTTTAACAATTCATTCATATCAAAACGGAGCATATCGGAAGCAATGATTAAATTCAAAACATTATTTTTTTGTTCAGATACCAAAGTAAATGCGCTATCGCTAAAAGTTTGCTGGTAAACTTCTGTCTTTTCATTGTATTGACTTAATGAACTATTTAATTCTATAAAATAATCAAAATCATTTAATTTAAGAATAGTAAAATCGGAATTATAATACAAAAAATACTGATTTTCTTCCAGTTCCCAGCGACTTACATATCGAAGATTCATGGCTTTCAAAATATTGTCGGCTTGCATGTATTGAGAATTTTCCGAATCAATGATGCTGTCTATGTGCTGCGTAAATAAACTTTCCAAACTATATGCACCGTGAATTTCGACCAAATAATTTACTATTGAGCTGATTTCTTTTTCCATTTCAAACGAAACAGTGTCGGTGGCGGGTTTTATTTTGTTGTTTTCCAACAAATTATTTTCTTTCAAAATGTTTTTCAAACGAGCAAATTGACTGCGCTCCGAAACCGAAAAGGCACTCCAAGGACCTATCAGCGACAAAATTGCCACTATCGACAAACTAATTGGAATTATTTTTATGTTGCGCAATTTATCCACCAACAAATAAATAGCCGTTCCCATTAGCCAAAGTGCTAAAACAATTAAAAAATATCTATTTTCGGTAATTCCGTAATCCATAATTCGCTTTCCAATGGCAACTCCAAACAAGGCAATCAGCGGAAACAACGCCCAATAAAACGAACGTGTAAAAACTTTAACCCATTTATTTTCAGAGGAATTTTGCAACGGATAAACCAAAAGCAAAGCCAAAACACCTGCAATTGAAAACGCCAAAACCAAATACGAAACCCAACCCATAGGCAGTTCCCACTGAGCTACTATTTTGAGTTCGTAAACATACAAAATAGCCAAATAAATAACCACCAAAGGCAACAAAACAAACTGTGTAAACAATTTCAACCCTTTCGGATATTCAATATTGGTTTCCAATGCCTCATAATTTCTGGGAAAACGTGATAAAAAGAACCAAGTATTGAATATGCCCAGCAAAAAGAAAAACAAACGCGGATAAATTTCATTTTGAAAATTGATTTTGAAAAGCTGCTCCACAGCCGCAATAGCCAAAGCCAATCCTACAAACAAAACTCCACTATACAAACCTGATACAATGATATTTACAAACAATTGTTTGTTGTATTCCCAAAAACCAATCAATTCGCCCTTGCCCGTAAATGCTGCAAACGAAACCAGCAAATGGAAGGCAAGAACCAATAAAAAAGCCCGAATCCAATAAACTGCCGGCAAATTTTCCATTGGCAAATAAAAATAATAACCCACCAAAAGCAAAACCACAAAACCAAGCAGTCCCCATTTTTTCTTCAAATCCCATTTCTGCCTTTCGGCAAAAATACTTGCCGAAAGCACCGGAGTTACACCCAAAAAACAAGTATGCAATAAATTTTCGAGTCCAAAAATTCGCTCATTATACATGCCTACAATGTAGATGGCAGTTGAAGTGCCTACAATTGCTATTATCATTTCTATTGGAAAACGTTGGAACGTTTTTATAGCTTCTTGAATTATTTTTACTATCTGATTTTTCATAATTGATTACTGTAATTTGATTTATGTAAAAGTTATCCTTTTTCAAGGCTTTTCAATTATTTATTAACTGAATTTTACAAAAATAATAAAACATTTCCAAAAAAACAATATTTCTTTCAATTTTCATTTTTCAAAAAATATTTTTTATAAAAATAAGGATGTCTTCAAAATGAGCTTATACTATATTTTTTTCATTTTTAAAAATCCTAAAAAATCATAACAATCCTAAAAAATCAGCGTTCCATTACAAAATACAAAAAAAATTCGTGAATGAGTGGTCAAAAAAAATTCCATTTCAATCTATTTCAATCAATCTTCTCTGCCATTTTGTCAGTATCAAAACCCATTTTACCCCAAAAAACACCCAATCCATTCTCACACAGCCAAAAATCG
>DYNA01000153.1 GCA_020721325.1 Paludibacter propionicigenes | reverse complement strand
GAAAGGCGAAATTAGAGGCATTGAAAAAGGCATTGAAAAAGGCATTGAAAAAGGCGTAAAAAAAGTTGCATTTTCAATGATGCAAGAAAATATACCTGATGATGTTATTTTAAAAGTAACAAAACTCACACAAAAAGAACTGGATTATTTAAAATCATTGAAAGAATTTGAATTGGATTTGGAAGTGGTTTAGCGGTTTTGGAAACAATATTATTCTTTGCAAACTGTTCCCGTAAAATTGCTGTGTGGTTGAGGAGAACTAATAAATAAAAAAGCGGCATTTATGTCGCTTTTTTTGTTTCATTGCGCCGTACAAATGCACACAAGGTGCATTTATACAATATAATAGACTATAAGTAAGGCTTTTATGTTCTATTAAAAGTTATATTATTTTGTAATACACCCCTAAATCTATAAAAGGAGACTATTTTTAACATACTTAAAAGCCTCCTTTATGAGATTTGGTACAGCTCCGAAATTTAATAAACTTGTAATTATTTATCATATTTTAGTTGAACTTAACTGCTTGTTTTGCTGTGTTGTAACAAATTTGCGAATAAGGTATAATACAAATATTCTTGTACAAACCTACTGTTTAACAGATTCTTTATACAACCGCTCGGCAGCAAAACGGGCAGCCGACAAGGTTTCGCGATTTACTTTTTCGGTAATTTGTCCGCGATTCAGGTCTTCCGAGTTTAAGTAACCATTCATCAATAACATTTGCATAACAAGGTTATTTACAATGGTTTCCCGCGAATATCCTTCGGCTACAAACAGTTCTTTTGCACTTTCGTAAAATTCTTGTGCAAATTCTTTGTTGTTGGGCAAACTCATTAATTGATTGTACGTTTCGGTGTAGCCCGAAAGTTCAATATTTACGTTGGGCGTTATCAAAAGCGGCGAAAACGGCGTTTGGTAATCGAAACCTTCGGGGTGAATGCCCGAAAGGTCTATTTCGGTATTCCGGTCGTCGAAACGAACCAAAGGCGTGTGTTTCATTTTATGAATTTGCCACAAAAAGAAATTGTAACGCCAAATTTCGTTGCTCGATTTGTCGCTATTGAGCAGTTGTCCATATTTTTCGTTAATAAGTTGCTTCACCATTTGCCGGTTTTTATTTATCGCGGGATTGGCTATTCTCACCTCTTGAATTAGTTTTCGCATGGCTTCCGAAGCCTTTTGCGGACCCGAAATTTCTTTGCCTTTCTTGCCAATTTCGGTCGAAAGTATTCCAAATTGAATGTTCTGAGCTTTGCTGTTGGCATCGCGACCGTTTTTAAGGGCATCAATAAAATATTGAGTCGATTTTAACTGACCGCTTTCGGCTATAAAAGGCTGTCCGGCAGGCGTGCTGGCAAGCGAATTGTAATTGATACTAAATACTTTACGGTCTATCCAAATTTCTTTTTCCTCCTCGCCGTTTTTTCCTTTGGCAAGAAAACGATTTTTGATAATATCAAAATGTACTTCGGAAATAATAAATTTTTCGCCGGAGCTTTCAAATTTCTTTCCTACAAAAATTTTATTTACAATCTTCTCTATATCAATCTTATCAATCATTTTGAAAGAAGAACACAAATAATGCAATTTCGTAAAATTGTCCAATTCCCAATTTAAAACATCGTCGAGATAATTGCCGTGAGTATCAATTATTTCGGTAATATTTGGTTCGGAAGTATAGCGCAAAAGCGTGCGTAAAAAATTCGGTCCGTCTTCGCTCGTTGCTTTTTCTTTGCGCTCACCGTGCGAATCGCGATACAAAATAAAATTCTCCGGATTGTCAAACCGTTGAATACCCGCTTCGTTGCGCGAAAAATTGTGAGCCGTAAGCATAATGTCAATTTTGAAAGGCATTGAAATATCGCACAAACCGCTAATGGTAGAGCGCGAATTGAGGTCTTCCGCATTGCTGTCGGCACTGCTTTCAAAAAGCGAATTGTAATATTTGATGTAATCGGGGTCGAAATCGGTAACGCGCGAAAAATCACCTATTTCAGTGCCTATTCCGTACAAATTGCCATCGCGGTCGGGGAAAATATGAAACATATCGCCCGCTATCAATTTGATGCTTCTGATGCCTTTCAAGTTGTTTTTTAACCATTTAAGCATCATTGCCGCCAACATTTCCGACTTGCCTACGCCGCTGTCGCCGCTAATTTGCACCACAAACACGCTGCCATCTTCCTCTTCCACCGCATACAGCGAACCATGCACCGGAATACCGCCCATTTCTTTCACTTTTTCGTTTATCATCGAAAGACGAGGCTTTTTCACATCGCCAAAATAATCGGCTTCCGGCTTCAATGGCGTTACTATTGTCTTGATTTTCTTATTATTCGGTCCGTTCAAATCAAAGTAACCAATTTGCGGAAACGAAATTACTTTTTCGGGCGCACCCAAAAACAAAACAATATCCGGCTCAAATTTCATGGCATCTTCCAAGCTGATTTCGTCAGCACCCACCAAGCGAAAATTATCGGTAAGATACTTTATATAAGACTTTTGCATAATATAAAGTTCCTTAAACAAGCCGCGCTTGGTTATTTTGCAGCGATAATCGTTGATGTCCATATTTTGCGAAAACTTAGCCAAGCGTTTGGCAAAAAAGTCAGCTGAAGGTCTGGTTTTCAGCTTTTTAATGTACTCGTTGGGCGATTGACTGCCTTGCTCAAAATAAAAATCGTCGCTTTCTATCCGATTGGCTCGGTGGAAAGGATATTCGCGCTTTTTGGCGTCTGTGGCTATGCGCGTGTGCGTTTGAACGGGCTGTTCGGTAGCAATTACGCCACATGCCGACATAATGTTGTTGAGCCACTTCAGCTCGCCTTCGTTGTGTTCCAACAAATTGTTTTGATGTTCAAAATCTTTGTGCAAACTGTAACCGTGCTGTATCATTTCGTTGTAACTCGAATTTTGTCGAGCAAACTGATTTTCAATGATTTTAATCAACGAATGATTGTAACGCACATAATAATCCGTGCCTTTGGTTAAATTGAGCAAATCGGTGAAAAACAAAACCGTATTGCGCACCTGAGTCCGAAGTTCTTTTTCTCCTATCTTTGAGCTTTCGCTCAAAAGTAATTGATTAAAAATGGTTTGAATATCGTTTCTGATATTGCCTTCAATAAATTGTTCGGTAATCATTCGGGCTTCGCCTTCTTTTACTTTTTGAGTTTGCTCAAAAAGATTTTCCAATTTTTCTTTTATTTTTTTATCAAAACTTTTATTTTCTTGTAAAAAGAATAATTTTTTAATACTTTTTATAACTTCTTTTTCAGAAAAAACAAATTTATCAAACGCTTCTTTTAAAATTCCTAACAAACTTTTTGCGAAAGCGGATTTTTCAAAAATTTCATTCTTTTGCAAATCGTTTAAAAGGGTGTGTGCATATTTTTTCAAATCCAAATCCAAAAGTTCAAAACCCAGAATTTCGATAAACTTTTCAGCCGAAAGCTCAACAATTTCGCCTTTTGTAGGCATAGCCGCTTCGCGTGCAAACGGCAAATTGAAATGCAAAAGCAATTCTTTAATGTGCTTGCGCAAAATGGCATTCACTCCTTCAAGTTGCGAACGGTCAAGTACTACCGAATCGCTTTGCGTTTTTCCGTTTGCCACCGGCGAAGCATTGAGTGCCAAGATTTTAACTTTGGCATCGGAAAACAAAATCTTTTCCAATTCTATCAAAATTTCCATCATAATGAGTTTTTCATCGGGATTGTCGAGAATGAAAGAATTGGGTTGAAAATTGAGTTTGTTTTGTATGTATTTCAAAATAACCGTTTTACCGAATTTTGAAATCACTGTATTGATGTCTAAATTCTTAATCAGCGGAATGTTTCTATAAATTTGCGGAAGCAGATTTTCGTATATTTTGGTAAAGGCTTTGCTTCGCACAAAATCCGTAACTGTTTGGCACTGACCAATGTTTTCATAAAATTCAAACACCGAATTTTTGGAACGCCCTATGGAATTGATGCTCACCCCGCAATCTTGCGGAAAAGAGTGGTAAAGCGTTTTTATTTTGCTTATTCTCAGGCTGTCGAGCGTTTCGCGTTGCTGATTTTTGATGGCTTCAAAATCCGAAAGTAAATATTCAATGTATTGATTGTCTGTTTTATAACCAAAAATAAGTTTTAAAACTTCTTCGGTCGGTTTGTCTTTGTTTTCGGCTTTCGCCAAAATAAATTTTTTCCAATAGAAAAGGAACAACGACAAAGCGGTTTCAAATTCTTTTTCAAATTCTTTGTACGATTTTTCGTTGCCTTTCAAATAGCCTCCCAACGAAAAACGCACAAAACCCGTTTTGTAAGGGATAGCCACTATGCCGCGCTGTATGGCTAACTGCGAAACGAAATCTTCTAAATCGAAAAAAGAAAACAGGTTTTTTATTTGGATATTGAAAAGATACGAACCATTCGATTCGATAACTTTCACCAAATCGTCATAATTGCCTGCGATTACTTTATTTGCAATTTTTTTTGCCAACGAAAGTCTTTTGTTGGCTTCGGTTCTAAAATTTCGGTTTACCCGAAATTTATTGAATGCTTTCACCAGATAATCTTTGTAATAAGAGAAGAAAGCTTCGTCTTTGTATTTAAAATCATCGGGCAATTCCAAAACATCAAGTTTATCGAGAGCCACCAGTTCTTCCAAAAGGAAAATGTGCAGCGGACTACCTTCAAAAAGCGAAATTCGGTTGTATTGGCTTGTTTTTTCGCCGTTTTGCAACAAAGTATTGGCGTGAATTTCGCTTTTAATAAACGCTTCAATGTTTTTCTTAATGCTTGAGCGCGAAGCATTTTTGGGCAAACCGGCTTCCATTTTGTCTTTCACTTTTTTAGCCGTTTGTGCCGCTTCGAGCGTATTGACAAGCATAAAAAGTGAGTTGGTATTTCCTCTGTCAAAAAAGTATTTCTTTTTTATAAACTCAATAACGTCTTCGCGTGCGGGTGAGGCTACCACCGAACCCAAGCGATTTCCTGTTGCACCCAGATTTTTGGTGGTAGAAAGCGAAGAAACAATGCTAATTTTAGAATAAGCATTGAAATTATTGAACACATAGCGCGAAATAGAACGCCATTTCGGCACTTCTGGGTCATCTATTTTAATGGCATCGCTGTAAGCCTCATCGAGCAAAAGTGTTATTTTACTATTACTTATAAATTTGAGAAAACGAATAAGCGAAGAGTTGTTAAAATCGCTGTAACCCGAAGGATTGGAAGGGTCGTTGATGATAATGGTTAAGTTGGAACTAAATCTGTCCCAAAGACTTCCGCTGTGGTCGAAGAGCTGAAATGTGTTTTTAATTCGACTCAAGGTGTGCAAAAGTCGGTCGTAATCAATGTGTCCGTCTTCGGAAATTTCCACATTCAAGTCGAAGGGATTGATGTCGAAGCGGTCGGTTGGAAATAAATCTTTGTATTCCCACGAAAGTTGCTCATTAAAAAGAATATACGGCATCGGCTCCCACGCTTCGTGCGAAACCAAATCGCGAATAATCATTTGCACATCGTCAGAGATGGAGGTTTTGTCTAAATTAGCCAAATCGCTGATAAAGGCTTTAATCATAGTCTTTTCGCGCTCCGACTTTTCTTGATAGACTTGAAAAATACCCAAATCGATTAGGAAATTAAAAAAACGTCCTTTGTTGTCGGCTTCATTTTCTTGTTTGGTTAAAAATTCTTTGTATTTTTCTAAAAACAAATTTATACCAAAGTTTTTATGAAAATGATTTTTCAGAGTGCGTTGATAATTGTTTGGAATAATATCAATGATGGTTCTGCAATTTTCAATTACCTTCTTGCTTACGGCTTGTAACTTTCTGTTTTTCAAGTATTCGCCATACATGCGAATTTGATTTCGTCCGCCGCCTTCCACTACGGTGGCTATTTTTACATCTTGGGTGTTTGAATAAAAATATTTCTTGGTTCTGAGTTCAAATTCATCAACTAAGCGAGCGTTTAACTCGTTGTGAAATTTGGGGTCTTTTATCTTGATAATCAAATCGATAAAATCGTGTAATTTGCTCAAAGTGTATTTGTCTTTGATGACTTGTCGCGAAAATTCATCAAATTTAAACAGCACAATGTCTTTGTCGGGGCTGTTGGTTTCGCCGATTTGTTCTTTTTTTAATTCGATAAGTTCCTCTTCATAATCTTTTATTTTGGCAGCGGTAGCGTTTCTGAACGAAATTAAATTTTCGGTGTTTACTTTATCAAAAACAAGGCGCAAATTGGTTTGAGTATTGGCTACCGCACCCAATTTTTTTGTATGAACTTTGTTCAGAGCGTTGATAATACCGTTGTGAAAACAAAAAACTAAAGAGGTATTTGTACTGCGCGATTCGTCTGAGTCGTCTATAAATATCAAACGGCTCATTACATTGAACCACTTATAATTATTGAATACATTTCGGCGCATGTATCTAAGTTTTACAACAAAAATACTTGTAAAATCTCTGCTTACTTCTTCAAAAAGGCTTTCTTCGTCTTGAAAATCAATTACTTTTACATCGTTGGCATTAAAAACTTCTCCTTTTATTAAATCAATGGCAGTTTGAGCATTTCCTGAAACCAAGGTGCGGATAAAACCGTTCAATCCTTTAAAATTGATGGTCGATTCGGTGCGGTCGAGAAAATTTTCTTTTTCGGCTTTGGTCGTATAATGGGTGCTTTGAATAATCATTTGCTCCAAAACGTCCATAAAATAGTTCCATTGAGCCTCTTCTATGTCGCCATTGATGCCGATTACATCTCTAAATTTTCGCAATTCGGTAACTTTATCGCCCAAAATATTTCGGAACATATAGTCCACATCGGCTTGCGTTACGGGCGGCGTGCCGATGGAAAAATCGTGCAAATTGAGAATGTTGGTGAGTTGTTTTTTTGTAATTTCATCAACCAACTCGTTGTCTTGCAAATAATTAATTTTTTCCTTAAAGATGCTGCGTTTTGCACTAAAAGCAAAAGCCTTAGAATTTTCGTGAGGATAAATCATCAGCGAAACGTCTGTGTAAGAGGGAATTGCTTCTTTAAGTTCTAAAATGGCTTTATCAATTTCGGCTTGCTGGCGACTGGGGTCGAGCGGCTCGTCGTAGCAGAGTTTTACAAAATTTGTGAGCATGTAAAGCATATTGTTGGGCAAAAAGTTTTCGGCTCTTTCGCCCAACGACTGATATAAATTGATAAAATCGAGTGCATCGCTTCTCAAAAACGCTTTGGATTTTCCGGTTATTTGCATATTTTTTTTGAATTACAAATTACAATTTTTTTCTTTTTTTTGATATAAAAAATAGTTTTAAAACTTCAAATCTATTTTTTTATGAAAATATTAAATCACTTTTTTCGTATGCAAATATATAAATTGTAGAATAAATTAAGTTTCTAAAAACAAATTATTAACAAATTAGTAATATTTCTTTCATTTTTTTTACAAAAAAACATTTTTTATAACTATTTTTTAGAAAATTTTAAAATTTGTTAATGATTTATCTTTTTTTTTCTCCGAAAGGGTTAAATTGTAATTTTTTTATTTTTAGATTTTGAAGTAATAAATTATTTTCAAATTGGTCATGGTTCAAATCCGTTGATAAACGTGTTAGGTTTGCGAAACCTAACACGTTTGTAAACGAAAATCAACATTATTGATACATTATACAAAAACAAATATATTTATATTATACAACCTTAGTAGAGCAATAAAATACAAGACCTAAGCGACATGATTACCTTATTAGAATCAGAACCGTTTGATTTGCAATTTACAACAAGTCTATATTTTAAACGGTTATCCTTTGAGCTTTTGTTTTTATGTAAGTGCTTTGTAATTAAAACTTTGGCAAAGTTACCATTTGCAGTATATTATTCATTAACATAGCTAATTTCAGGATATTTATTTCTATAAAAATGCCCTTTGTATTTATGTAGTAAGAATTCTGTAAAATTTAATTCACTGTTAATCAAAAATGAACTTGCAATCGATTTATCTCCATTTTCGTTTACCAATTTCATCACAAAATTCGGACTAATTGTGTCTGATTCTATAAATTCTCTTATGGCTTCTTTTTCGTCTTCTGTTAAGTTAACTCCTTGTTTTTCAAATCCCTTTTTTACGTTATTAAAATCTGTCATTATTTCAATACCTATATCGGGATTAAAATAAACAGCAATACCCTCATCTGCATCTAATAAATAATCAGGTAAATCCATATTTGGAAATGGATTTTTTAAATTGTATTTTTTCATAATTTTATCCAATTCGTCTTTTGGTAATGCTTGGTATTTCTGTTTATCCTTTTTTTGCAATGCTGCCGCCATTGTCAGACCGTCTTGGAAGATGACTAAATCGTTGTTGAAAAAGTTTTTAAAATCTGAATAATGAACTTTTACATCGTCAAGAGCTTTGTTTAATAAATTTTTGTCGTATCTGTAAACAATTTTTATAGAATTTTTTAGGAAATCATTTTTTACTAAATTAAAGCCTTCTTTATTTAATTTACCTAAAAAGTGTTGAACTCCAGACCAATAATAAAAATCTCCGTAAGGAACAATTCCGCCAAAAATGATTTCATCAACTTTAAAATAATTATTTAAGTTGCCATCTACCAGAACTTTATATATTTGCTCATTAATAATATTTTCTAATTCTAAAACATTGTTTTTTAGCGAAATTACTTTGTAATACGCAAATAATCTTTGGTACCAACTGCGAACGTCTTTTTGTATTTTATCGGGCAATTCTAATGCCTTTGCTACTATATCTATTATTCCTAAACCAGACCAATATGTATTTTCTTGATTAATAAAATCATCAACAATGGATATTTCTACTTTACCATTATTATTTTTTTGTATATACTCAAAATAACTGTATCTAAAAAGATATGAACTTAATCCAATCCAAACCAATTTTTGTTTAAAGTCCCAACCATAATCATTCGGTAAATTAAAATATAGTTTAAGTCCTGAATTTTTAGGAACATCTTGAAATTTGAGATTTAAGAAATCAGACACACCTTTTGCAAGTGTATGTAAATCTTTATGTTCGGGCGATAAGACTAATTCATCATCAAATTCATAAAAAATGGTATGGATAAAAAATTTTATTCGATTAATATCAAAAGTATTTTCAATTTGGTAGTTTTCATTTACAAAAAGGGGTAAGGGTGTATTAAACATTGATTGGTTATAATATTCAATACTTTTCCACAAACCAATGTCATTATGCAAATCTTCTGCAAATTCAATCAGCAAATTTGACATTATAAAATTTTGATTTTTGTCAAGTTTCAGCGTGCTAAAAAAATAGTTTTTTTCTAATAGAGAAATCGTTTTTGATAAACTTGTTATTAATGGATATAAATGTTTATCGCCACTACCTACAAAGCCTTTCGGTCTAAACTGTTCAAAATTTTTTTTCATTAGTCATTAATTATATACCGTTCTTATTTCATTTGTAAAATTTGGTTACTACTATACTGCAAACGGTTTATTATTAAACTTTTGCAAAGTTCTAAAACTTTGGAAAAGTTGTAGTTACGTTATAATAAATATTAAAATTTATCCCGTTTTTAGTATAATTATAAACGAATTATAATTATAATTCGTCATTTTGTGGTAACAAATCAAATGGGAGCGGTGTAGTATAAACTTACTTTTATTTTGTTGCAAAAATACACATCTCCGCTGAGTTATCAAAGTTTTTTTTGTTTTTTTTCTTCGCCTTTCGGCAAAAAACAAAACGCACCCTGCGCTTTGTTTTTCAATATCAGTAGGTTACGTGAGGTTTTATACGATTGTGAAATTGGTTTTCGGTTTTAGGAATTAGGTATTTATACTTAAAAACGGTTATCTTATGAGCTTTTATTTTTATGTAAGTGATTTGTAATTAGAACTTTGCCAAAGTTTAAAATTTTGGCAAAATTTTAATTACAATGCACTTACATAAAAATAAGTTCACAATGATAACCGTTTTAAAGTTACATTTAAGGAAACTTAAATTTTATAAAAATAGTTTATAATTTTATACATTCTACTCCTCGCACTATTTGTTAATGCGTTGAATATCACTTAAAAATTATGATACAAATATACAATGCAATTTTAAAATCTCCAAATTTTTTTGCTATTTTTTTATTAAAAATATTTTTTTTAATATAAAAAAAAATCTGTTTTTTATGTAAAA
>DYNA01000026.1:16511-34708 GCA_020721325.1 Paludibacter propionicigenes | reverse complement strand
CAGACTTGTAAAATTATTAGAATTTAGCCAACAAAAAAATGTCATGTAGAGTAATCTGTTTTATAATCAGAATATTCTTTCTTGTTTGGATAACCGCCTGCCTTTCTTGCTTGTTTAAAATTATCTTCCGTCATAAATTTATCAAATCTAATTTCATTTATTTCAGATTTGAGAGCTTCTACCTTTAATTTTTCATTGTTATCTAATTGTTTTTCATAACCTGTTAATTGTGCTTGCAAATTGTCATAGTCATCTTTTGATACAAATACATATTCTTTATTATCTTTTATGAATTTACCATCAGGTGTTCTACGACTGCCATCTGGAAATATTACAGTTCCATCGCTTAGAATCGTTACATCTTTGGTTTGTACACCTCTATCTTTAACTATAATTGTAATACCATCGTCATAAATAGTTTTAACTTCACCCGTGGTTGAATTAACTTCTACTTTACCACCTGGAATCGGGGTTATTTTAATTGGACTATCGGGTGGAATTTTTTGAAAAGTATAAGGATTAAATTCAGATTTTGAAATATATTCAATCTTTTTTTTGTTAATATTTATATAAAAAAACCACCAATTTGTTTCAACTTGTATATAATCACCTTTAATAATTTGTTTATTGATTTTTATTTCTGGTAATTTTGAAGTTAATCCATTTAAAAATTCTCTAATATATTTGAAATGTAATTGATTTTCAAAGGGCATAACTTTTGCATCTTCACCAATAAAAGCGTCTTGTATTAAAGGATCTATTTGGTTCTGATAACCAGAAGTAATTCCATCAACTGCAGGTTGAAACTTAAACCTTATGAGGTTATCAGCATCCGATTTTTGGGCAACTAAAACTTCAAAAGAAAATACAAAAAAAATAAAAATAATATTAATTTTCATTTTCATCCATTCTTATTTTAAATACAGCAAAACTAATTTTCTTATTTATTGTATCAATTTTAATACTGTCAATTTCAATACTTTTCACTTGACAATTTTTAATAAAATATAAATGTGCTTTTAATTTTTTTGTTCCTTCTTTTTTCCCATTTACATAAAGACCTACAAAACAGGTATCCGACGTAAATTGTGTGTTAATACTATCAATCATTTTTTCATTATCATTATTAGCAAGATTTATCAACTGATTTTGAAGTTTTTCTTTTATAATTTTGCCATTCTTCTCGGTATCTAGACTTTCTCCATTTATGGACTTTCCAATCTCCTCTGTTTTCTCACCCTTCACTTTTTTATATTTAGTTATATAAAAGCTACTCACCCCAAACAAAACCACCACCAACACACTCAACCCGATAATAAGCCTGTTATTACGTTTTAATTTCTTATTTATTTCGGCAAACTTATCATTGAATTTTGTCTCAAACTCGGTTAAGTTTCCAACGATTGTTTCTAATCTTTTTACATCTATTTTATTTATTTCCGAAGTTAATTGATTTAGCTGTTTGCTAACTTTTGCTACTTCTCCTGTTAAAATAAGATTGGCATTAGTTACTTTCTCTTGAAAATCCGCAATTTGTTTCGTTACCGAAGTTAAAGAAGTATTGAGTTTCTCAATATCTTCTTTTGTTAATTCCAATTTTTTATTGGTATTGGTTTCAAAAGTAGATAAAGCAGTATTTACAGATTGTATTTTACCACTCAACTCGTCAATAACCTTTTTAAAATTACCATTAATTTTACCTTCGAAAGTATGAAAGCTATCTTTAATTTCTTTTACCGATGTTTCAAAAGCCTTAATAGATGTTTTTAATGTTTCTATTTCGCTTTTGTTTTGTATCAGCCTGTTTTCTATTTCGGGAATTTTATTGTCCATTTAGTAAATTTTTTATATCTTGAAATAATTTTGCTATTTGTTCTTTTTTAGTATCTTCATCTGCTTCTTTATAATTTTCTTGATTGCTCTTATTGTAAGATTTATAAAATAACAACTCTTCTCCAATTGAATCAACAACAAATGGAACAACTCCAATTAAATTATTCTTTATCATTTCTTCTAAATCTTTTTTATACGTTTCATAAGAATTCATATAGGATTGACTTAATAAAACGACTGCATATTTTGTCTGACTTAATTTATTCATATCATTTCTACCAGGATTTATTGCCCAAATTAAATTTTTACTAAAGCCATTTACAATGCCTTCAAGTAACCCTAATTGTTTTATAATTTTTTCCTTTATAATATGATCATTTGGTGCTGCATAAACCAAAATTAAATTTCTTTCATTTTGTTCTGGGTTTTGTTCTGGGTTTGGTTCTGAGTTCTGGTTTGGTTCTTGTTTTGGTTCTTGTTTTGGAATAATAATTCCAATCATATCAACAAAATCAAGTAAATTGCCTATAATTTGTGCTTTAAATACATTTTCATCCGAATTAAAAATAGTTCCTTCAATAACTTTTGTACTTAAACTATTAAATCTATTTTTAAGTTTTATCAATATGTCATTTGTTGAACCCAAAATAGCTTCCAATTCTTTAAACGCCTTTGCAATTTTGTTATCTGCAATAAGTTTTTTTATTTTTTCTTTTTGCGCTTGTGTTATTATTTTTTCCATATATTCGTAATCAAAATCAATAAATGTTGTTTTTGCAAGTTCATGCAATTCATTAATATTATTAATTTCATTTCCTTTTAAAAGCAACTCATTTAATTTAGTTAAATTTTTTAAAGGACTAACATCTTTAATCTTATTGCCGTTTAAATACAAATAGAGTAAACTTTTTAAATTGCTTAAATCGGAAATATTCTCTCTGTCGGTCTTTTCCAATGCTAAACTTTCTAATTTGGGCAAGTTATTTAGTTTTAAATCTTTTATGGGATTATTTCCGACCCATAAAACTTTAAGTGTTTTGTAGCCCTCTATTTGTATGTTAGTTAGGTTATTACTATCGATCAAAACGCTTTCAATTTCTTTTGGTAATTGGGGAAACTTTGAAATCTGATTTTTGCATAAATCTAAGTTTTTAAGTTTTTTCAATTGCGATAAATCAATTTTTTCCAAATTACATTCGCGAATAGCTAAAAAAGTCAATTCAGTTAATTTTGGCAAAAAACTTTCGGTATTTACCTGATTACAATTTGTAATTATTAATTCCTCTAAACTAACCAAACTCGCTAGTTCATCGAAAGGAAAATCATTTTGATTATCCAAACTCAAACTCACAATTTTACCTTTTTTGGTAATTTTGCCATTTTCACCGTATTTAGTTGCTGTTACTTCGGGTATTTTCTTTAAAAAGTCCACTATACTACTTTTTTTTTTAATGTTATTATCTATATTAGTAGGATTATCTATTGTTCTAAACAAAATTAATCGTAAAATATAAAACACGGCTACTACTATTGTAATGATTACAATAAAAGTAAATGTTTCACCCAATCGGCTAAATATTTTTAAGTTTAGTATAAGTTCTATCAAACCAATGACCCCCAGCACAATTAATGCCGATAGAGTCCACTTATTCGTTATTGATTTTATACTAAATGTTTTGAGTATTTCCCAAATATCCATGCAGAGTTCGATTTTAAAAAATTACCCAAGGCACATCAAGCACCTTTTACGTACTAAAAAAATAAAGGTTTTGAAATTTGTATTAAAAATTTGGCTTTTTTGTTATAAGATTTGTTTTAAAATATTTTTTGTTGTTTTACTGTATTTTTGAATTATGATTTCTTTTGTTTTTTTATAATGTTTCGTTTGTTTTTGTCTATTTTATTATGGTTTAGTTTGTGTTTTACTAATTATTTTCAAGTGTAAAAATACAAAATAAAAACATATTCACAATTTTTTTTTAACTTTTTTTTATAAAAAAATAAAAATTATTAACACTTTTTATCTAAAACAATCGTTTTTTCAGGTATTTCAATGCGTAATAAAATTGTTAAATAATTCAACAACCAATCATTTTTTTTGCAAAAGCCAAAATAAAATTGTATTTCGCTAAAAAATAAATGGTTAAAACAGACAGAATTGTTGAAAATTGAATGTCAATCGTTTACAATAAGTTTAAATAAAGAGCAGTCAGGGTTGCTGTGAGCAATTTCGCTTGCTCTATTTGCATTTGTTCAGAAAAAAATTAACAACGTGGTGAAACTACACAGGTAATAATTCTTATTTTTTCCATCACCTTGCTTACTTATCAGTCCTTTTTCTTCAAGCTCATTCAAATCCCGAATTGCAGTTGGTTTAGATATTTCATATATTTCTATTTCTAATGATGCAATCATGATGCAATCATGATGCAATTAATGCAATTATTCAAATAGTGTATATTTTACTCCCGCGCCCTTACTCCCGTTGTCTATTATTATACCGATTTTTACTAATTCCTGCAAATCTCTTGTTGCCATAATTCTATTTACTTGATTTAGTTTTTGATAATTTGAATTTGTAATTATTTTATTCTCACGTAAATAATCAACCGCCTTAACTTGCCTTTCATTTAATCCTAATTCTCTTAAATACCTCTCTGTGTACTTATCTTTATAAAAAATAGTCCTTATACCGCCACTGTTTTCTTCATATTCGGGTTCGGGCAGATTGGCGGCTTTGCATAGGTCAACAATTTTAATCGTACCGCGTCCCCATGCTTCAATAAAATCGGCACGATAAAAGGCTTCACACAGCAATTCGTTTCGCTGTACCGATTGGTGGCTTGTCTTTAATTCGGGCAATGTAATGCCTTCGAGCAATTTACCCTGATTCCAAAGAATGATTTTATCATCAAACACTTTCATTTGTATATGACTGCCCGAATAATCTTTGTGTATCAGTGCATTAATAATTGCTTCGCGCAAAGCTTCTTCAGGGTATTCAAATTCTTCGATACGCCGCCAGTCTTTGTATTCTTTTACAATCAGTCGTATATATTTTCCGCGTAAAACCTGCATTACTTGTTCCAATTGTTCAAATAGGTTTCCTTCAATCACATCGTCGGTTACAAGTGCAGTTTCGCTTTGGAATTTTCCGATTTTGAAATAAGCACTCATAAAATATTTACGAACATCTTTACCAAATAGCAAAATAGCTGCTCGCTTGAGTTGTCCTTTGGCATTTAGGAGGTTAAGCTTTTTCAAAACAGAAACAGTATCTTCGCTGTCAATACCCGGCACTCTTTTTTTTGCAAATTGCTTAAATTTCTCAATCGTTGATTCTTTTATTTCATCAAGGGTTGCCTCTTCTTCAATCAGGCTTTCCCACGATATTTTGCTTTTTTGCAATAAAAACCGATGCAACTCTTTGTCGGCAAGCTCTTGTGTAGTGCTGCCGATTCGGATATAATATTTACCGTTGAATGATATAGGATTATCGTATTTACCAACTTTAATTTCGATAATAGCAAACCCACCATTATTTACCTGATTGACTTCGGCTAAGATACTTAATTTTTGGATTATTTTGTTCGGAAGGTTTTCCAATAAATAGACCGAATTTTCAACTCCTACGGTTTTGCCATTGTCATTTATACCAATAAACATTGTACCACCACTTGTATTGGCAAAAGAAGCAATGGTTTTTAAAAATTCATCGCGCCAAGTTTCTTTAAATTCAATATTTTGATTTTCTATATTCATTTATCAATTAAAGCCTATTTTATACTGCAAACGGTAACTTTGCCAAAGTTTTAAACTTTGGCAAAGTTTTAATTACAAAGCACTTACATAAAAACAAAAGCTCAAATTATAACCGTTTAAAGTATAAGATAAAACTTTTTTACCGACTAAATTAGAAAATTTGATAATTATTTGTTTGTAATTATTCATAAATTCAAAAAAATAATTTAAACCCTTCGGAGTTTATTTTCATTTTTTTACAAAAATAAACTTTTTTTGTAAATAAAACAAATGTTTTTTCGATTGCAAAAGGATTGTTTCTTTTGCAAAAATGAAAATAAAATTGTATTTCGCTAAAAAATAAATGGATAAAACAGAGGGAGTTGTTGCAAATTGAATGTCAATCGTTTACAATAAGATTAAATAAAGAGCAGTCGGGGTTGCTGTGAGCGATTCCGACTGCGAAATAACATCGGAATATTTCGTTGCCATCACAACATTTCTTATTTCTTTAACCATAACTCACTCTTTATAAAATCAATGGTTAAAATGTTATTTTTCAAAAAATCAAGTCCCAGCACTCCGTCTATTTCAACGAGTAATCCTGCTGAAAGGAAATCATAAGCCGAAATTTCAAAATTAGGTTTTGTAAGTCCTAATGCGTTAAAGATATTGGTTTTAATTTTGTTTGCTTCAATTATTCCGCTTGCGGTTTCTATTTTCACTTTATTATTACTTTCTAAATCCATTCCGGCAATCATTAAAGCAGTCGTATCTACAACCGTATGCGAGGCGGCAGTGTCTAATGCCAATTTAATCCGATAGCCATTCACAAACGCTTCAATGAGTATTAAATCGTCTTCAGAATTTATTTGGAATTTAAACTTTTTCATTTGTCTGTTGTTTCAAGATTCCAATGTTGCTATTTTTAGCTAAAGTTCCGGTATAAACATGAGTGGCAAGTTTGTAATGACTTGTTAATGTACCATTTTGATTAGCAAGGGCTAACTTGCGTTTGTCTGCATGGTGAAATAACACAATACCGGATATTAGTTTTCCGCTATCCGATTTTGGATTACCAAGCAATAACCATTCATTCGGATATTTTTTACACATTTCATCGTAAGAAATCACAGTGGTATTGCTTGTGTTTGTATCCGACTGGATAAGTTTGATAAATGTAAATGATTTTAAAGCCTCCATTACTTTATCAAAATTTTGTTGATTATATTCCGTAAATTCAAATGTCAGCGTATTCATACTCTCATTAAATTTAAAATAAAAATGATGAATTTGTTCCAAAATATTTTCTTTTTTCTGAATTTATTTATACTGCAAACGGTTTATTATTTAACTTTTCCAAAGTTCTAAAACTTTGGAAAAGTTGTAGTTACGCAAAAAATAAATATTAAAATTTATCCCGTTTTTAGTATAAAATCGAACCAGCATCTTGCCGAACTTTTTTTTAATTCGTTACTTATTTCATTTTTTACAAAAATAAACTTTTTTTGTAAATAAAACAAATGTTTTTTCGATTGCAAAAGGATTTTTTTTGCAAAAATGAAAATAAAATCGTATTTTTGTAAAAACATTTTTTTTATACTCATGTGAATTGGGTTTTAGGAATTTGAAATTGGGGATTGGCAATTGGGGTTTGTTTATAAGTAATTTGATAAAAGTATTAATTTTTAACCAAATCCCTAATTCCCAAAACCGAAAAAAAATTGAGTATAAATCTATATTGCCACTTTTCCCAAAACAATGGTTTCCAAATGGGCTAAAGAAAACTTGTTCTTTTTAGAAAATTCATTTTCAGCCAATACGGGTGTGTTTTTTTCTAAACCGGCAACTATTTTTTGTATAATTATAAAAACTTTGGGTGAAGTTTCGTTCAATTGGATTAATTCGGCAACCAATTCCTTTAAAAAAACATTTTTTTTTGTTGTATATTGGTCGAGCATAAAGTTGTCGTCATCGTTTTTATGCAAAACCAATAGGTTGTCTAATTGCCTTATTTGCTCCAATAAGTTTGCAATGTTATTTGATTTATCCTTCATATCTAAATTCAATTTTAATGAAACCTTTTGTATTAGATTTATTACGCTTATCAGGCTTTGTTTTTAAAAAATGATGAAGCCAATACAATGTATCGGAACGAGTGTGCATATATTTTTCGTGAATTTCGGGATACAATCGCACCATGTAAGCATCCATTCTGTACCTATCAAACGATAAAGGAAAAAGAAAATTCTTCAATTGGCTTAAATGTTCATTCACAACAGTTTAATTAATAAAAGTAACCATATCAACATCGTTGGGCTTTAGGGTTTTAGTTACAAAACTTCCATCAATCCACTGCACATAATTACATTTAATAAGCGACATTAATTTAGAATTGTAATTCATATATCCTTCAAATAAACTATTTCTTAATTCCCTTTCTTTCATATTATCAACAAAATACAATTTTAATTCATGAACTGACGTTTCAATTATATCATAAGGAACTAAATGCCCATTTTTATCGAATTCGAATTTTCCCATACCAACTATTAAAGCCTATTTTAAGATAAAACTTTTTTACCGAATATCTAAATTAGAAAATTTGATAATTATTTGTTTGTAATTATTCACAAACTCAAAAAATAATTTAAACCCTTCGGAGTTTATTTTCATTTATTTACAAAAATAAACTTTTTTTGTAAATAAAACAAATGTTTTTTCGATTGCAAAAGGATTGTTTTTTTTGCAAAAATGAAAATAAAATCGTATTTTTGTAAAAAACAGTAAAACAATGAATCCAAGAGTTAAAACAGTTCAAATAGAAAGCAATTATCAGTTATTGCTCGAATTTACCAACGGCGAAAGGCGGTTATTTGATGTTATGCCTTATTTAGACAAAGGTATTTTTAAGCAACTAAAAACAAAAGAAATTTTTCATACATTAAAAATTGTTGATGGGACGGTGCAATGGATAAATGAAGCCGATTTTTGTCCCGATACCCTTTATTTAGAGAGCAAACCAATAAATTTATAATTAAAACTTACTTTCGTTGTCATTTGTTTTTGCCTATTTAAAATAAAATTGTATTTTTGAGAAAACAAATTCGCCATTTTTTTTAAATTAACAATTAACGTGGTACTTCTACCGAATTGATAATTTGTTTGATAATTTCATCAGCACTAATTCCTTCCATTTCTTTTTCTGGCGACAAGATAATTCGGTGACGCATAACGGGATACGCCATTTCTTTAATGTCTTCTGGGGTTACAAAGTCGCGACCATTGATGGCAGCAAACGCTTTGGCAGAATCCAAAATTGCAATAGAGGCACGCGGCGATGCTCCCAGATAAAGCCATGGATTATTTCTGGTTTTATTGATAATTTGGGCTATATACGTCAATAAATGCTCTTCTACTACTATGTTTTTAACTATTTTTTGATATTCAGTAATTTGCTGAGTGCTTAAAACCGCTTCAATGCTTTCCAATTCATTTTTCCCTTTAAAAGCATTTTTATTTTTCAAAAGTAAAATTTCTTCTTCCAAAGAAGGATATTTTACGTTGATTTTGAACAAAAAACGGTCTAATTGCGCTTCCGGCAATCGGTATGTACCTTCTTGTTCTATCGGATTTTGCGTAGCAAACACTATAAAAGGCGGTTGCATTAGATAAGTTTTGCTGTCTATCGTTATTTGGCGTTCTTCCATGACTTCAAAAAGAGCCGATTGCGTTTTAGCCGGAGCGCGATTGATTTCGTCTATTAAAATCAAATTTCCAAAAATTGGACCTTTGTTAAAATCAAATTGCGAAGTAGCCAAATTGAAAACCGTTGTTCCCAAAACATCGGAAGGCATCAAATCGGGCGTAAACTGAATACGCGAAAAAATTGCCGAAATACTTTTAGCTATTAATTTGACCGTTAATGTTTTAGCTATTCCGGGAACGCCTTCTATCAACACATGCCCATTGCTCAAAATGGCTACCAAAATGGCATCAATCATTTTTTGCTGACCTACAATTACTTTTGCCATTTGTGCGCGAAGTTTATCGGCTGTTTCGTTGAGGGCTTTTAAATCTACTCTGCTTTCAAACAAATTATTCTCCATTTTTTAATTTTCAATTTACGCATTCAAAATTATTCTCTTTTTTTTTATACAAAAATAGATTTTTTTTAAGAAAAAATAAAACTTTTGAAACATTTTTAGTTTTTTTTTAGAATTCGCTAAAAAAAATTAATTTTGTAAAATAAAAAACAAAAATACGAGTTTTTATACATTTGGGAATAAAAGTTGTATTTATAAAATAAAAAAAAATAGATTGAATTTTTTTTATGAAAAAAGCAATTGTCATTATATTGGTTTTCATAGCTTTGCGCAGTGCAACTGCTCAGATATATACCAATTTTCCCGATAGTGTAAAAAATGGAGTTATTCTGCCATGTATCGAAATTGATGGTAAAATAGTACCTCATATTTTTATTCGCGAAATTATTATTTTGCCACCGCGAACCTTTAAAAATAAGCGAGAAAAAGAGCGTTACACTCGTTTGGTGCGACATGTAAAAAAAGTTTATCCGTATTCTCAAGTCATTAAACACATGTTGATTGATATATCGAACAAACTCGACTCCATGCCCAACGAGCGCACGCGCAATGCGTATGTGAAGAAAAAGGAAAAAGAGCTAAAAAAAGAGTTTGAAGGGCAACTTCGGTCTTTGACTTTTACTCAAGGTAGAATTTTAATAAAACTTATCAATCGCGAAACCGGCGAAACGACTTATGAAATTGTTAAAGAGTTAAAAGGCTCACTTTCAGCATTTTTCTGGCAATCGGTTGCTGTGGTTTTTAATTCGAGCCTCAAATACGAATACGATGCAAAAGGCGATGATTTATTGATAGAAGAAATAGTAATTAAAATAGAAAACGGACAGTTATGACAATGATAAATAATTGGAACAGAGAAAAATACATTCAAGCTTGGGACTTTGCAACTCTCAAACACAGTGGGCAATATTACAATGCACCAGTTGAAAATGTTAAAATTGATTACATTAGCCACATTGGTGCGGTTACAATGGAATTGATGTGGTTTTTGAAAAATACAAATTCTGTGTATGATGCTGATTTAATGCTGCTTAGTGGTGTTTTACACGATACTTTAGAAGACACGCAAACCTCTTTTTCTGAAATCGAAAATTTGTTTGGAAAAGCAGTTGCCGAGGGTGTTTTGGCTCTTTCAAAAAATGAAAATCTTCCGCGCAATGAGCAAATGGCTGACAGTTTAGAGCGTATCTTATTGCAGCCCAAAGAAATATGGATTGTAAAAATGGCTGATAGAGTAATCAATCTTCGCGAACCGGCTTTTCATTGGAAAAATGAAAAAATAATTTCGTATTTAACCGAAGGCAAATTAATTTACGAAAAGCTTCACACTGCCGATGAATTAATGGCTCAAAGACTTATGGAAAAAATTTTAGAATACCCTATTTTTTTAGAAAAACTGTAATTTAAGTAGTAAAATGAGCAAATTTTAAAATCAAAATTTTTTTAGAGATTTTCTTTATAAAAATTTTGATTAAAAAAGATATTTTTCCAAATTTTACATATTTAAGTATGAAAAAAAGATGAATTAAAATCCAGTATTCATATTTCTATTTTTTTAATAAACAGCTATTTACTAAATAATTTGTTTGTATTTTGCAAAGAATGGATTGTAAAATTAAAAATTTGGAAAACTAATCTGTTTAAAAGCGTCAATGGCATAAAAATCGGTCATTCCAGCTACATAATCGGCTACAATTTGTTCCGATAAGGTCGTTTCTCCATATTTTTCTTTCATTTTTTCCAAATAATTACCAAATTCATTGTTTATCAATAGTTTACTCGATGAATATTTTTCAAAATCGTATTGATTTTTCAAAAGCAAATGAAATAGATATTCAAAAAGTTTTTGGATAATATTTTTAGCTTTATCGGCATTGCTGTTTTTTTCAGAGCTTAGATAAATATTCTGGTAATTAAAATCGCGGAGTTTTTTTATGGTTTCAAATATTTTGTCAGAAAAACCAATTTTATTTTCTTTAATCGATTCTTTGACTATATCATCTACCAATGTGCTGATAATGTTGCTATTAGAATTTCCTAAATGCCGCTCCACTTCAGTTGGAATATCACTCGATTTGATAAGTTTAAGTGTTAAAGCATCTTCGATATCGCGTCCCAAATAGGCTATTTTGTCAGAAAAACGCACAATACACCCTTCGAGCGAAGCCGGAATGGAATTGCGGGTTTTTATGGCTTCTAAATCATTAACAACCTGATTTGGAACAAGATACTGTTCGTATTTTTCACCATTGTGCGTAATAATTCCGTCTTTCACTCCATAAGTCAAATTTAGACCTTTTCCGTTGTTGGCAATGTGTTCAACTATTCGGTAACTGTTGATTTCGTGGATAAAAGCACCATTTCCGCCCAAAATTTTATTCAAAATCCATTCGCCGTCGTGTCCGAAAGGTGCATGTCCTAAGTCGTGTCCCAAACCAATGGCAAATGCCATTTCTGCATCTAAGTCCCAACCGCTCATATTCAATGCTTTACAAATACTTTTGGCAATGGAGGCTACGTGCAAAACGTGTTCTATGCGCGTACAAATGTGGTCGTTTTGCGGGGCAAAAAAAACTTGAGTTTTGTGCTTTAATCGCCTGAAAGCCAAGGAGTGAATAATAGCTGTCTGGTCGCGAAAATAAGCTCCGCGTTCATCTTCAGGAATGAATTTTGTACGTTGCAAATAAACTTCAGGTGAATGCGGATTTTTCATTTTAATATTTTTTAAAAGTTATACCATATAAATTATAGAAAAATATTGATAATTAATTGTTTTAAAAAAGTTATTTTATAAAATTCAAATCTTTGAAACTGTTGAGCCATTTTTCGGCTTCGGCTATGGTTTTAAAATATTGTTCTTCCCATTCCACATTTACTTGTTTGTAAGTGCGTTCTGTTTGTCTTGTAAGAACTTCATTATCAAGAACTACTGCGCTTTTTAACAAATTTGATTTATTCCTTTCGCGAATGGAATTAAGCTCCGAAATGGTTTCCTGTTGCAAAACTTTATTTTCGAGCGCATCAACAAGTAGAAAAACTTTGTATGGAATTTTATTCAAAAGTTCTGTTAATTGATTTCCGTATTGAATCATTTCGGGCAATTGAATAAAACCTGCAAGTTTTACAAATACCCTTCTTTTAGCTATTTCGTGTTTTACTTGAAACATAATATTTTTTTGTAAAAAAACTACATAAAACTGCCGTAATATTTTCTTAAAAACCACTCCAGAGTTAAAAGTGTTAGTACTAAAAAGAAAATCCACTTAAAATTAATAAAGCTCAATAAATTTTCGGAACTGTAATAAATCGGAGCTATTTTATTGTTGTTGGTTAAATCATCGGCTAATTGATTTAATTCATTGATTGAAAACATTTTACCGGAATTATTCAAAGCCAATTGATATAAAATTTTATGATTGGCTACCGTTTGATTGGTTTCTAAATCGAGTGGAGTAACCAGAAACCTATCATTTATCTTAAAACTTTCTTTCTCAATATCGGCTTTTGCAGCAAATGTATATTCTCCGGTTGGGAAAATTCCAGCATTTAGATTGTAAACTGGATTTTGAGCATTTTCCGGTTGCGAAAAAGTATATTGGTAAATTTTGTTGGCAGTATCTTTAATTTGCATGGTAATATTTGCTCCCGAAACTGCTTCGTAACTTTGATTGTAAACTTGTGCTTGAAATTTAATGTGTTGGTTTTCAGTGAAAATACGCTCTGTTTTTACAATAAATCGTTCTTTTTTTACTTTTAGCGACAAGTATTGAACAATTTTTGATATTAATTCGTTAAAAAACAAATGATTATCATTTTTCATATAATCGTTCAAACGCCAACGCCACAAACCTTCGCCCATAATAAATGCCGATTTTGAACCGGTAGCATCTGATTTTGAAAGCATTATCAAAGGTTTTTGAGTAGGAATGTTTTTAAGTTTTTGATATAATAAAATATCACTTTCGCCTGAAAGAGTGTAATCGGCAAAGTGAACTAAAAGCGGGTCGCTGTTTTCAATAAATCGTTTAAGCTCTTTACTGATTTCAAAAATTTTAAAGTTTTCATTTACAAGCGCGGAACTCTCTTCAAAAACTTTTTTCGATTGTTGTATTTTAAAATTCTGGTCTGAAAAAAAATTATTTACTGCCAAAATGTCAGTTTGCGAACCCAGAATAAATAAAGTGGGGCGCAAATTAATTTTTGTTTGATTTAAAATTTCGGGAATTTTAAATTCAGAAGAAGGCAATTGATGGTAAATAATTAAATCATAAGCTTTTACATTCGATTTTAAGGTCGATGCAAATTCTATTTGTACTTCAAAATTTTGTTGCGATTCTAAAGCCGAACGGATTGCTCCCAAATCGGGGTGAGGCGAGTGGGCTAAAATCAGTATTTTTTGCTTGTTTTCAAGCACATCTACAACGACTATACTTGTGTTATTTTTTTGTATTTTTTCAGTAGAAATCTTAGTTAATGTGATATTAAATTGTTGTAAACCTTTTTTTTCAGCTATTATTTCAGCATCTATGGTTTGTGAAAATTCATTTTTATCTATTTTTATAGGCTTAGAAAACAGCACTTTACCATTGTTTACTATTTTTAATTCACTTTCGGTGTTTTTCAATTTATCGGCTTTTATTTCAACACGAATGGGAAAACTATTGCCAACAAAAGCTATTTTATTGGTTTTAACCTCAGTTATTAGTAAATCTCTTTGAGTAGCCGTGTCGCCTAAAGCTATTGTATAAATGCTTGAATTTAAGTTACTTGTGCTATAAACCGGATTTTTTCCTTTATTGTAAATTCCGTCGCTTGCTAAAACAATGGCACCCAGATTTCTATTCTCGTAACGGGTAGTTAATTGTTCAAAAACTTCCGATATATTGGTCTGTTTTTCAGTAAAATGAAAGGTATCATTGATTTGTATGGTTTCGCCAAATCGGTATTTTACAATTTCAAATTTTTCGGCAAGTTTTGAAAAGAAAAGTTCATCAAGTTTTTTAGAATATTCGTTTTTTAAAAATAACGAATCAGAACCGGAAACGATTGATTCTGAGTTGTCTTGCGCAAAAACAAGTATCGGTTTCTCTAATCTTTCTGTCAAATATTTGAGCATAGGCGAAATAAGTAAAAAGCTAATTATAAATACGATAACAAATCTAAAACCGGACAAAAGATACATTTTCCATTTTTTTGTTTCAAAAAATTGTCGGTCTTTATAATAGAAAAAAAAGCTGTAAATGCTTGCTAATAAAATACATAATAAAATAAACCAAAGACTATTTTCGCCAATAATCTGGAAATTTAGTATAAAAAGTAATGTAGAAAAGCTTAATTCGGATAAAAAAGTCATAAGTTTTTATTAAAAGTTTTTTGTTGATAGTTGATAGTTGTTCTTCGTCTTATTTTTATTCAATCAATTGAAATATAAATATTTACATAAAATATATAGACATTTTATATTTTTTTTAAAATTACTATTTTTATTTTTTTTAGAATTGATAAAAATAAGGAATTATTAAATTTTTTATAATTTGAAAAAATAAAATTATAAATTTATGCAAAATTAAAAAATAAATTTTGTATTTAGCAGTTTTATTCAAAAAATGGAATTTTATTTGTGCATTTAATTCGTTTTTTGAAAAAAAACATATTTTAAATAAAATTTTATTTTTTCAAAAAAGATATAATCATTTAATATTAAGCTATTTAGAAATGAAAACAAGCAATTTTATTTTCAAGTTTTTTTTAATTACCGTTTTATTTTCAAATTTTTCTCAAGTTTTTGCTCAATATAAAATAGAATTGAAAATAAATAATTACAAAAACTCTGAAGTTCAATTTGCATATTATTATGCAGATAATCAATACATTGTAGCAAGTGAAAAAACCGATGCCAATGGAAAAATTATTTTTTCGGGCAAAGAAAAATTGGCACGAGGGCTTTATTTATTTATTTTGGGCGGAAAAACTTTTTTTGATGTTTTAATTTCTGACGACCAAGAGTTTGCAATAGAAACGGACACGGTTTTTATGGTTAAGAATATGAAAATCAAGGGTTCACAAGAAAATGAAATTTTCTACGAATTTCAAAAAGAAATTTTAGAACCGGTTGAAAAACGCGGAAAACTTTCTGTGCGCATGTACGAATTACCCGAAAATTCAGATTCAGTTGAAATTATTAAAAATCAAATTGAACTGCTCAATCAAATTACCGATAAGGCTTGGAAAAAATACGTAGAAAAATCCGGTGAAAGTTTTCTGAAAAATTTATTAACGGCTTTCAATTCCGAACCCGAATTTACTTATTCAAAAGATGTATTTTTTGAGCATATTCAATTTGCCGATAGCGGTTTGGTGCGGTCTCCGGTTTTAAATAGAGTTTGCAAATTGGTGTTGGCACGCAATCTAAATGCCAATCTACCAATGACTTTGTTCAAGGCAGACGTCATTCGCTTGCTTGAAAAATCGCAAGCAAACAGTGAAGTTTTTGCTTATGTGTTTACTCATTTTTTAAATTTCTTTCATTCCTTTCAACGCGAAGGAATCAACGAACTTTTTGTTTTTCTCTACGACGATTATATTGCTACGGGAAAAGTAAACTGGTTTAAAGACCAAGCAAAAGAACAAATTAAAAATGAAGCCGATTTGTATCGCAATAGTATGATAGGCAGCAAGGCGCACCCTTTGGATTTGGAAGGATTAAGTGGTGAACATTTTGCTCTTCAATCGCTTGATTTTGAGCATATTTTTGTACTTTTTTGGAGTACCGGTTGCGGGCATTGCGAAGAGGCAATGAAGGCATTACGCGATTTTACAAATGAAAATAAAACACTCGATTTAGCCATCTATTCTGTTTATACTAAGGAAGATAGAAAAGCTTGGTCGGATTTTGTAGAGCAAAACGGTAGCTTGGATTGGATTAATGTTTGGGACGCGAAAAATGAAAGCATGTATAAACAGAATTATTATGTAGTTAGCACGCCCATTTTGTATGTTTTAGACCGAAAAATGAAAATTGTGAATAAATTTTCGGGTGATGAACCCATTAAAATGTATTTGAACCAAATAAGACAAAACTAAATTTTAAGGTATTTTATGGTTGGTTCTTTTTTTGTTAAAAAATTTCTAACCATAATTTTTTTATTTTAAAATTTTTCCTAAATAAATGTTTATAAACACTTCTTTTTTTATAAATTTTGTTTTGAATTTTAAAAGTAAAATATTATTTTTGCAAACTCTTTTATTTTTTTATAAGAATGGCTTTTTTTAGATTAAGAATGTTTTTTATTTTTAACAATTTGGTAGAACCATTATTACTGAAAACGATTTTTTGAAAAGCCCAAACTAATTTGTTTTCTTTTTTTTAAACAAAGTACATAAACTAAATTTAGCTATTTTTATATTTTTTTAAAATTTTATAAACCAATCTTATAAAAAAAACGAATAAACGATTGTTAATATAATATTTTTATAAACTTTTTTACATGAAAACATATAAAAAATGGTTTATTTTAATTTTCATTAGCACATTTTTTTTTGTGCATTGTTCAAATTTAAAACAAGCTAATACTCAAACTCCCAAATGGTTAAATACAGAAGCTCAAAAATTATATTCGCAATTTGATTTGGTTTATAATTCCGACTCTTCTTTTGTTTTGGTTTATTCTGACAATAAGACAGAAAGTATTCCAAATTATAAAATTCAATTTTCGGTTTTTAATATTGATAAACAGACACTTGTATTTTCAAATGAATTGGACAATGCAAAGTTAAAATGGATTTCTAAACACGAAATTGAAGCAATTGTTAAACTCGGTTTTGTGGACAAAAAAACAAATTCGAGTACGAAAACTCTTATTTTTAATGTTTTAGAAAACAATAACTAAAATAAATGAATGAAATTTTTTTACAATTAATATACATTTTAAATTTTTTATTCTTATGAAAAAACAACTACCTTTAAAAATTTTTATTGTTGTTTTGGTTTTTTTGAGCGGATTTTTCATTTACAATTCGTTTGACCAAATCACTGAAAATGAAACTGTTTCGACCCAGAAAAAAGTGAATCGTGCTAAGCGTTCGAAAGAATATTCGGAGTATTATAAAAAAATTACGACCGAAATGGGGGCTAAAACAAGTGGGTATGCTAATAGCTACCGTTTTACTGAATTGCAAAAGCTTATAGCTAATAGAACCAACTCTAAAACCCAGTATTTTTGGGACAACCGTGGACCTGCTAATGTTGGCGGACGCACACGTGCCATTGTTATAGACCCTGACGATGCCACCAACAGCACTTGGTTTGTTGGTGCAGCCACAGGTGGTGTTTGGAAAACAACCGATAAAGGCGACAATTGGACAAACATTACCAAAGATTTGCCCAATCTTTCAACTTGTGCCTTGGTGATGGCTAAATCGAATCACAATGTAATGTACGCCGGAACGGGCGAATCTTTTCCGGGTGGTACTTACTTGTATGGTTCGGGAATTTTTAAATCTACCGATAAAGGGGTA
>DYNA01000026.1:0-16411 GCA_020721325.1 Paludibacter propionicigenes | reverse complement strand
GGGTGGTACTTACTTGTATGGTTCGGGAATTTTTAAATCTACCGATAAAGGGGTAAATTGGAACTTATTGTCATCTACTTCTAATAGCGATGATTTCCAATATGTTAATAGAATTATTGTTTCCGAAACAAATGAAAGCATTCTTTTAGCTGCTACCAACAGCGGTATTTTTAAATCTACTGACGGTGGTGCTACTTTCGTAAAAAAATTAGCTGCCGATGCCAATGTGGAACAAATTTTGTTTGAAGAAGGAAATTTTAACATTCAATACGCCAGTATAAAAGGATATGGAATTGTAAAGTCGATAAATGCCGGCGAAAGCTGGAGTTTTTCAAACAATCAATTAATTCCTACCGGACGTGTTGAATTGGCTATTTCGCCGGCAGACAAAAATGTTCTTTTTGCCAGCGTTGATGGAACTTTACCAAAAGCATACATTTCGCGCGATAAAGGCGAAAATTGGACTGTTTTTAAACAATCCGGAACTGAGTTAGACCTTCTCGGACAAGGACCTTATGACAATACAATAGCTGCGCACCCTTTTAATGCCAATTCGGTTTATATTGGTGGTGTTAATATTACTCAACTTACTTTTAATGGCACTGAAAGCCAATCAACTCCAAGTGTTTTAAGTGCTTACACCGAAAATACCGATTCCTTTTTAGGTTTCATTAATTTTGGTGGTACTTATTTGGGCGGCGGTATGGCTATTGAAGATGGTACAAATCCTATCAATGTTTTACCTTCCGATTGGTGTTCGATTGAAGTACGTTTTGGTGCGGGTAAAAAACAAAAAGCCCATCGTTTTACCGTGGGCGGAGCCGGTTCGGGTGTTGCTTTAGCCAATTATATTTACAAAGATTACGTTGAAGTACCTTTTGAAGTTTGGGATATGACAAATAATCGTCAATTAATGATTAGTTTTAGAGACCAAGCCGAAAATGGTATTTTTGATTTAGTAGCACGCGACCCCAACGACGATAGCAAAGGACGCGAATATTTTTTCGTTAATGCCGTTGCTTATTCTACAACTGCCGATGCAAACATTGCTAAAAATGGCGGAAGAGCTTACAAACAGCTTTATTTCTTCTGGCCTACCCTTGCCGAAGGTGGAACTTGGAATGCAAGCAATTTGCCCGAATCAAAAATTGTTGTAAAATACGGAACTCAAAATCAACAACAAGGTACGCTTACCAAAATTTCCGATGCTTATGGAAGTGTAAATCCATACAGCCAATCCAGTGGTCTAAATACGACTAAAATACCCGGACTGCACCCAGACCACCATCAAATTCTGATTATTCCGGGTGCTAATTCGAGTGCTCCTTTTACAATGATAAACACCAACGATGGTGGAATCTCTATTTCAGAAAACAGTGGTACAAGTTTTACAATGAAAATTAACGACTACAATACCACTCAATTTTATGGAGTTTCAAAAAAACACGGTGCTAATGAATATATTGGTGGTATGCAAGACAATGGTACTTGGCAATCGAAAATTGGTGAAAGTGCGAATGCCGATTCGTATTATTATTTTAGAATTGGCGGCGATGGTTTTGAAACCGTTTGGAATTACACCAATCCATTGAGAATGATGGGAAGTGTTTATTACAACAAAATTAGCAAATCAACCAATGGTGGTGTAAGCTGGGCGCCAGCTTCGAGTGGAATAGATGAGGAAGACGGGCCGTTTATTACTCGTTTGGCTACTTCTAAATCCAAAGTCGATATGGTTTTTGCCATTGGAGGTACAGGAATTTACAAAAATACAACTTTTGGTGTTCTCGCTTGGAGTAAAAAACCAATTGGAACAGGCTGGGCGCCCGATGGCGTAAGCAGCTCACACCACATAGAAGTTTCTGTAGCCAACGATAATATTGTTTGGGCTGGAGCAGGCATGGCAAGTGCTTATGATTACAAAATTTTTGTTTCCACAAACGAAGGTGAAACGTTCAAAGCCGTTAAAGAATTTACCGATGTTACAATGAATGCTTACTTAAGTGCCTTAGCTACACACCCTTACCGCGACAGTACTGCTTTTGCATTATTTTCAGTAAAAGGAAAACCAAAAGTACTTAGAACAGACGATTTGGGCGAAAATTGGAGAGACATCAGCGGTTTTTCCTCTGGAAAAGGCGTTAGTAAAACCGGTTTCCCCGATGTTACAGTCAATGATTTGGTAGTAATGCCTTACAATACCGACATCATTTGGGTAGGAACTGACATAGGAATGGTAGAAACCACTGATGGTGGACTTACTTGGCACATGCTCAACAGCGATTTGCCTTTTGTTTCTGTTTATCAAATGAATATAGTCGATGACCAATTGGTTGTAGCTACGCACGGACGCGGTATCTGGTCGCTCACATTGCCCGAACTGAAAAAAGTTCCAATCGTTACTAAGTTTAAATACAATGGCTTAGGCGTACTTGCATTGGATTATGAAATTTATGATGCTCCCGATTCTGTAGGTGTTTTTATTAACAATGCAAAAGTAAAAACCATCAAAACTTACACTGCTAACACTATCAATTCTACTACTTTAGAATCAGGTGTGGACGGCGATTACAAAGTGCATGTGGTTAATTACATTGGCGGAACTGCTTATGAATCAAATGCTTCTAATTTGAAACTCACCACCGTGGGAATTGAAAGCTTGAACAAAGAAGTACATCAATTGGCTATTTATCCAAATCCAAGTCAAGGAATGATTACTTTCGACCTCGAACAAAGCCATTTTAACAAAAATTATTCGTTAAAAATAGTAAGTTTGAGCGGAAAAGAAGTTTTCAATACCAAAGGTAAAGCCAATTCAAGCAATCAATTGGATATTTCTAATTTAGAAAACGGACAATATGTAATTATGATTTACATTGATGGAAAATATTATGTAAATAAAATTCTTTTGAAAAAATAAATTTATTTAAAAATCCGTAAGTCATTGTATCAATCTGTTTAACAGCTTGTTATTAATAAATTTTAAGCATTTCACAATCAATTGATACAATGACTATTTGTTTGCTAAAGATAGTCTTGCGGATTTTAGGTTTTTCAATTTTTTTTTTTGTATTTTTCTAAAAAAATAGAACGTAAGTTTGATGTAATTTGCATCAAATTTACGTTCTTTTTTTATACTTTTAAGCAGAAGTTTTTTATTTAGCTTCATCGATTTTTATTCTGTAAAAATTAAAATAAATGATTGATTTACACATATTTAAGGTTTTTTTACTCAAACACCTTAATAAACTATCAAAAATTTCTTTTAAAATTTATTACCTTTGTAAAGAAAAAAAAGATTAAATTTGAAAAATTCAAAAGTTTTCCTTTTTCAAAAAACAACTTTATTTTTTTCAAAAAAAATAAAACTGTAATTTTTAAAAATTAAAAAAAATCAAAATATTTTGTTCTAAAAATACCACTTTTTTTATGAAAATGTCAAAAGAAAAAATTTCGAAAACCATTTTTATTGTTTTAGTGTTTCTGTTTTTTTATGCTCCATTTTTTGCGCAAGCTCCAAAAACCACTCGAATATTGTTTATTTTCGACATGTCGAATAGCATGAACGGAGAATGGGAAGGTGGAATAAAATTAGACAAAGCTCGAAAGCTAATGGTAAAAATGCTCGACAGCATTGCACAAATTCCCAATATGCAAGTTGCCTTGCGCATGTATGGGCATCAATACAATACCACACCGCAAAATTGTGGCGATACCAAACTCGAAGTCCCTTTTTCGCGAAACAACATTTCGCAAATTAAAAACAAACTCTTAACTACCACAGCCAAAGGCACTACGCCCATAGCGCGCTCATTGCTCGAAGCGGGCGATGATTTTCCGCCGTGTGCCAATTGTACCGATGTAATTATTCTCATTACCGATGGAATTGAAGCTTGCAGCGGCGACCCATGCGCCATAGCTTTGCAATTGATGCAAAAAGGAATTAAATTAAAGCCGTATGTAATAGGAATTGGTTTAGATGTAGAAATCAAAAAAGCTTTTGAATGTTTTGGCGACCATTTTTTAGAAGCTGACAATTCGTCTGCTTTTGGGAAAATACTCGAAACCGTTGTTACTCAGTTTATTCCATCTGGAGAAACCAAAGTAAAAGTTGAATTGCTCGATGTGTTCAAAAAACCAACCGAAACCAATGTCAATATGACTTTTTTCGACCAAAATTCGGGTAAAATGCTTTATAATTACATACATACGCTTACCGCAAAAGGTGAACCCGACCAAATAAAATTGGATTTTGGCTACACTTATAAAATGGTTGTAAATACTTTGCCTCCGGTAGAAGTGAACAATATTAAAATAGTTCAAAATGCCGAAAACATTATTAAAGCTTCTACACCGCAAGGTTCAATTATTGTAAAAGAAGAAAGAGGTTATGTACTTGAAAATATTTCGTGTATTATTAAGAAATCGGCTGATTGTAAAACACTTAACGTTCAAAAAATTAGGGAAGAAGAAAAATACATAGTGGGTAAATACGACATCGAAATTCATACTTTACCGATAACTTATTATAAAAATATTCAGGTTAATCAAAGCAAAATAACTTATGTAGATGTTCCCGAACCCGGAGTGATTAATATAGCCATGCCCAGCGAGGGGTTTGGCAGTATTTATGTAATAAAACCCTATTCGGTAGAATGGGTTTGCAATATAAATAATACCGGAAAAAAAGTTTTACTTTTACAACCCGGTAATTATTTGGCTGTATATCGTCCGGGCAAGATGCAAACCATTGATGCTTCGCGTTCTATACAGTTTTCCGTGCGTTCGGGATATTCAGATTGGGTTCGTTTTTAATTTTTTTACAAAAAAAAATTTTAAAACTATGAAAATAAAATGGGGTATTTTAGGAGCCGGACACATTGCCGAAAAATTTGCTTCAGATATGCAATCGGTGAGTAATAGCGTTTTGTATGGTGTGGCATCGCAAACCGAAGCACGAAGAGATTGGTTTGAAGAAAAATATGGTGTAAAAGTCTATGATTCATACATTGATTTGTTGGAAGACCCTGAAATTGAGGCTATTTATGTTGCTACTCCTCACAATTTTCATTTTGAACACGTAAAACTTTCGCTCGAAAATAAGAAAGCTGTTTTGTGTGAAAAACCAATTACAGTAAATTTAGCTCAATTGCTTGAACTTCAACATTTAGCGCAAGCCAAAGGAGTTTTGCTTATGGAGGCTTTGTGGACTTATTTTTTACCAACTTTTAAAATGGCAAAACAATGGATAGATGAAGGTAAAATAGGCAAAGTAACAACTTTAAAAGCCGAATTTGGTTTTAAAGCTCCTTACAATGAGCAAAATAGAGTTTTCAATGCAAATTTAGCCGGTGGTGCTTTGCTCGATATTGGAATTTATCCCATTGCATTTGCTTATTTTTTTGTACAGTCTAATATTTTGAAAATCAATAGTATGGCTCATATTGGCAATACCCAAATCGACGAATACAATGCCATAAATCTTTCATTTGAAAATGGTGAAATAGCTATTTTAAATAGTACGGTGGTTTCCGGTTTACAAAACGATGGATTTATTTATGGTTCAAAAGGTTACATTCATTTACCTTATTTTTGGAAAGGAACACAGGCTTTTTTAAATTCTGAAACCGAGAAAATAACATTTGAAGATAAGCGAATGACTTGGGGCTATAATTTTGAAACAGAGCATTTTGAAAATCTTCTGTTGAACGGACAAATTCAAAGCGATGTGGTGTCTTTTGAAATGAGTAAAAAAATAATGAATACAATGGATACCGTTCGTAAACAGAACAATTTTAAATACCCTTTTGAATAGAAATTTTTATGGGTTAAAATATTGATTTTCATAATTTTAAAAAATGATACAATGAATTATATTTTTATAACATTAAATTTGTTTTTCCTTTTTGTTTGCTCCATTTCTTGCAAGAAAGAAGAAGTAAATGTACATTTTTCTGAAAAAAACATTGATTTGGAAACGCATCAATTAGCAAGTTTTTCGGTAGTTCAAAATACCGAATTTTTAGTTGTTTTTGAATCGGGATTAGGAGACGACCATTCCGTTTGGTTGAAAAAAAAAGTTGCCGATAAAATTTCCAAAAAATCCGATGTATTGCTTTATGATAGAGCGGGTTATGGTAAATCTTCTATTTTTACGCAAGTAAGAGACATCAATCGATTGTGTGTGGAATTGAATGCGGTAATTAGCCATTTTTCGCAAGGACGCAAACTGATTTTGGTCGGTCATTCGTTGGGAGGAATGCTTATTCGCGATTACGCCATTAAATATCCAAGTCAAATTGCAGCACTTGTGTTTGTTGATGCATCGCATGAGCTTTACAATAATCCAACACAGCAAGAAGAAGATGCTATATATCAATTATTTAAAGACGCTTATGGCGAAAATTTCGGCGCAACGGCAGAAGCGAAAGAATTGATTGAAAATTCGCAATACATGGCTACACTTCCCAATTTACCAGACGTGCCGGTCATAGCCATTACAAGCATGAAAACAGACTCACAACACAACGAAGCCGATAGACAACTCTGGTTTGACTCTAAAGAAGCTTTAAAACAAGGAGTTACGGATTTTACTCACATAGTAACTTACAAATCAGGACATTATATTATGGTTGAAGAACCGGAATTAATTATCGACAATATTGAATCTTTACTTATAAAATTAAAAAAGTAGGAATTTTATCGTATTAAAATACTGGTTTTATTTTTTTGTAGATTTTTTTTAAATTATCAATAAAAAAAGTTGAATAATTGTTTATAAAAAGCTTATTGACAATTAATTTGAAGGTATTTTGAATAAGACAATTCTCAATTATTAAAAAAAAAATTTGATTTTCAATTAGAATATTGTTTTTAATTTAGCAATCAAATCGTTTAATTATAAATTTAAAATCGTTTAATTATGAAAAAAATATTTATTCTTATTTTTTACTTAAACTTATTCCAATTGGCTCAAGCACAGTCATTTGAAAATTTATCAAGTTTGGTATTTGGTGGCGAAGTGAAATACAATCCTGCTCATTCTGAGGTAATTAAAAAAATTACGAACCAAGATAATTTTGAAGTTTATGTGATTTTGAAAACAAAAATTGACCCCAAGTTAAATACCTTTTACACAATTAAATACGATGAAGGACCGAGTGCCGACCCTAATTTTTCAATTTATGAATTGAACGAAAACGGACAAGAAAAATATATTTTTTCGTGTGGAGGCGAAGAATTAATTATTCCGGCAAACGGTTTTTTTTACACAAGTAGCAGAAGCAATGAATTTTACACAAAAAAGCGAAAATTCAAATTGGAAAATAGCCAAATAAAGGAAGTTTCTCAAGCGGCTTATTACATTGGGTTAAAAACTCAAACAACCTCAATTATAACACTTTACGCAGATAAGCAGAAAAAAGAGAAGGCAGCTATTTTGCCTAAAGATTATGATGTAGAGTTGATTATTGAAGAAGGAGATTGGTTTTTAATTAAAACGGCATTTGGCTTAACCGGTTGGATTCACAAAGAAAATGTTGTAACTTATCCGCCGCACGAAGCTACATTTAAAGATTTCTATTTTGCCGGCGATTAAAATAAAAGGGTATTTTTTAAATTTATAAACAAAAAAAAACTTCTCAAAATATTTTTTGAGAAGTTTTTTAAATTTATAAAACTGGAAAAAATTATCCTTGAAATCCGCCTTTTCTTTTTAAATCTGCACGTGGATTAACGCACATTACTGGAATTTTTTCTTTGTTGGCTATGATTTTTTGTTCATCGGCACCCAAAATGAAATCTTGCAAAGTCGGTTCTTTTGTTGTAACAATAAGAATTAAATCCGATTCGATTTTTTTTGCAAATTTTAGAGTGGCTTCCGATAAAGTTTCAATGCCTTCTACCGTTGTAATATCGTAATCAATGTTGCGGTCATCGAGATATTTTTTAGTAAAAATAAGGTTTTGGGTAATTTTTTTCTTCAAAAGACTATCCGAAACATCAGGTTTACAAATTCTAATTTTGGTTTTATAGAGTTTCGATAAATAATAAGCCCAAGCTAATTTTTCTTTGTCTTCGGTTTTAAAATTTATTGGAAATACTATATTTTCCAGTGGTTTTGGGCTTGGAGGAGCTTGCACTACCACAAAAGGAACTTTGGTTCCGGCTATTACTTTTAAAGCCCAACTACCGGTAAATTTTTGCATACCTTTAATACCATGCGTTCCCATAATAACCAATTCCGCTTCTTCTTCGTTGGCTACTTCGGTAATGGTGCTAAAAATATTTCCTTCTTTTACTACAAAAGTAGGTTTTACTTTGTATTTTTTCAAAGTAATATCAGCTACTGTTTCCAATTTCTTTTCCACATCGGCACTTTCCGAAAGGCTTTTTACAACATGCAATAAAGTTATTGTACTGCCAATTATGCTCGAAAACTTAACCGCATGTTCTAAAGCATATTCTGCTACTTGTGAGAAATCCCACGGCACTATGATGGTACTTTTATTTTCGTCCATAGCAATTTAAGTTATATATGTGATAAATTATTAATAATCTACTTTAAATTTTGAAATCTAAATTACAACTTTTTTTTGTATTTACCAAATAATTGAAATTAATTCAGTATTTTGTTTTAATTTTTTTTTCTAAAAACCTTAATAACAGAATTTTACAATTGAAAAAAAGTTTCAAAAAATGATTTTATTTTTCATTAAAGTCGTAATTTTTTAGTTAAATTTCTATTTTCAAAATGTTTTTAACTTATTTTTTTATAAAAAAATATGTTTTTTTTGTAAAAAAATATAAACACATTATTTTTCTTTTTTAACTGTATAAACTTCATACAAAAATGATGCTTTTTTTTCAAAAAAAATCAATTTTATTAAAATTTTTATTCAAATAATTTATAAAAACTTTATAATAAGACAATTAATTTTTTTTATTTTTTTTATTTGAGGCATCAATTTTCAAAAAAAAGTAGAATGGATTTTAATAATTCGCTACGTTGATTGAGATTAATTATTGTTTCAAACGGAAAACTCAATGCAACCACTGCATATTTATCTTTGTAAGCCACACCCGCACTCGTACTGTTTGATGTGTAGCGCAAAATCGTTTTGGCTTGTTTATCAGCCGGTTCAATGGCATCGGGAGCTTCTACGGTATAAATTAAAGGCGAAAAATCGCTGTTGTATTCTATTTTTCCTTTAAAAAACTCATTATCAGTAGAATGTACTTTTCCCACTTTGTCGGCATGGTGTGTTCTGAAAATATATTTTAAATATTCTTTTGCAAAATCAATATCAGCTTGGTCTGTTAAATCGCTTCCGATGTACGCACCCGAAATAAAAAGTTTTCCGTTATTTTCGATTACTTTTTTTATTGCATTTTTCATTTCGGTTGTAAAAATTTTGTATTCTATTTTTGATTTCTCTCCAAAGTGTTTTGTCGATTTTTCTTCGCCAAAAAGCAAATCGACTATTGAATATTTGGAAAAATCAAAGTCTTGTTTTTCAAATACTTCATCGCTGCACGAAACAAATGAGTAATTATTTTTTCTAATGGCTTCGCCGTGTAAAATATTGAAATCGAATGTGTTGCCTAAAACAATTTTCCCCTCATTGTCGGCATGACTGGCACCGTGTCCGGGCGCATCGTCGTCTAACCAAGCCGATTGAGGATTGTAATCGTATTGCTCGCCCGTGAAATGCAAATCGTAATACATGGCTACACCGGCATCATTAAAATTTGTAAATCCCTTAAAATTAGGCTCATTCACAATCGATGGAGCAGAAACTCTGTCAAATCCGTTTACAATTAATACGGTATTTTTGGCTTCGGGCATTTTGCAAACCGAGAGAACTTCCGATGGAAAACTTTCGCCTCCTTCGTTTACAGCAGTAATTTTATAGCTGTAAATCAAGCCTTTATTAATATTTTTATGTAAAAAATTAGGTTCGCTTACCAAAATACCATTATCAAAATCGCCATTTTCTATGCGTGTATAAACTCGATAATGAGTTGGTGTTGCGGTCGATTCGAGAGAGTCAAGGGTTGGTTGCCATTTCAAAAGCACGGCATTTTCGCCTGAAAATTCTGCTTGAAAACTTTTTACTGGTAAAGGCTGAACTACATAAAAAAAGTTGTTTTGAAAAGCCAAGAACTTTAAAAATGCTTTGTAAATGGCTCTACTCACATCGAAACGGAATTTTGGATTTTGTCCGTAGCGCATATCGGCAAAATTTTGATGCGAAAGTAATTCCAATAAAACGGTAGGCACGGCAGCTACACGAGCTTCGCCATATTCCTTGTCCCAAAGGCTGCGGCGTACCCATTTGTTTGAATATAAAGACTTTACATCTTCCACTATTTGGGTTTGCAACAAATCGGCTAAATCGCGGCTTGCCAAGCGCGAAGTGCCGTTCGGAAATTTTGTAAAATTGAAAAAACTGTCGAAAATAGACAAAATTCCAATGACCGAATCGGTTGAAGTTACTCCGGCATCGGTATGAAATGCCAACGACAAATCCATTGGAACGTTCAAACCCGTAAATTTTTTTGTGCTGTCTAAACTTTTGCCCATCAGGTAATTAACCCAGTTTCCTCGTGCCAAAATATCGTCCCAAATTTCCGATTTTCCGTTATCGTAAACCAAACTATCGGGCGCGCCGGCGTATTGCAAATAATAGCGTGCAGCTTCGGTAAATCGGGGCTTTCCGCTGATTTGACCGTTGCGTTCAATATTGCCCATTCCACCTCCTAAACGCACGGCATCGGCAGTGATTACGGCATTTTCGCATTGGCTTTGGTTGCTCAATTCTACATACGGCAACACTCCTTTTCCAAATTTAAAACACCCTAAATAAATCCATGTGCTACCTCCAATGCGTTGATTGACTTGAAATTCCGTTTTCCCTCCCAAATGAAATACCGTATAATGAGCATCGGTTGCGCTGTTTTCAAGGCTTGAATAGGAAATATAAACCGGATAGAAATCTGTTTCTTCAATTTTGCCAATCCATTGAATATTAGCAGTTTCAGTTTTTGCTGTTTCAATTATTTCATACGTTCCTTGTCGGAAAGGATTTTGTTTTTCTTTGTAAATTGGCAATTCACCAAAACCTAAAAATGATGCACTTTTCTTCCATTTATTTATTTTACCCAATTTAAGTAAAACGGTATTTTTTTTATCGTTGTCTAAAATTATTTCTTTCGTTTGAGTTGAGCGTTCGCGCGGCATGAATACGGTCGCACCGGCATTTTCCAGCATTGGTGCTAAAAACGGAACTGTATAAGACATGGTGTAAAGGTCTTCAACGGTTTGAAAAAGCCTTGCCCGCTGCCATTCCCAGCGATTCAAATCCGGTTCGTAATACCAACCATGGCTAAAGGCAAGTGCTAAATTTTTATTGTATAATCCATTTTTTGGTATAAAATTTTTACTTATATTTCTTACAATTGGTATTCTGTTTTCATTTGAAGCATTGTATATTCGTTGTGTGTCGATAGGTATTTTTTGTCTATAACCATTTGGTATTAAGTTTTTTATATTCTGATTGTTTGTAAAAACCTCTAAATTGAAATCTTGATAATTTGGGTAAAAAGACTTTAAAATTTCCGATTGAATATCAAAAACCCTTTCTTCTCTAAAAAATGTATAACAAAGACTTTTATGAAAAAATACCGATATATTTTTGTTATTACTATCCAAAAGAATGGAATCGATAACTGAATAGGTAGAATATTTTTTATTTATTTTCTTTTCAATGGGTTTTAATTTTTGAACAAAAACACTATCCATTTTTACATAAAATTCTTTTTTTTGTGAAAAAGAATAATTGATTGCCAATAAAAGCAAAAATACAATTGATTTTTTCATTTTAGTTGTTTTAAAAATGCTTGAAAACTTTATTTAATTTAATTTTTTATAAGGAAATTTGTATTACAAAAATACAAATTAAAGTCTGAATACCAATTTTTTTTATTAAAAAAATAAAAAAATGTTTTTTTTTGGTTTTAACAAAATATCTTTGTTGGATTTTAAAAACAAAAACTTGGTGTTTTCAATCAATTCAAAAATTGATTTGTTTTCTGATTAATCATAATTAATCAACGATTGAATTTTTTTTAATGGGAATAAAAAAAATTGTACAAAATGAAATATTTTAGTTTACGAAATAAATTGCTTGAATTTGCAAAAATATTGGTATCCAATGGTTTAGTAGTCAGAAGTTGGGGAAATTTGAGTTTACGGATAGATGAAAATTTAATGCTCATCACACCAAGCGGGAAACCTTATGAAGAAATGATTATTACCGATTTAGTTTTGGTAAATTATCATTCGTTGGAATACGATTTTGCTCAAAAACCCTCATCAGAGCTTGATTTACATGCAGAAGTTTACAAAAGTAGAAAAGAAATTAATGCCGTGATACATACGCATCAGCAAAATGCTTCTACACTTTCAACTTTAGGAATTGAAATTCCGCCCATTATTGACGACCAAGTTCAAATATTGGGGGCAAGTATTCGCACGGCTGCTTATGCACATACAGGTTCTAAAATCTTGGCATTAAATACTTTAAATGCACTTGAAGGACGAATGTCAGCTTTAATGGCTAATCATGGTGCGGTTTGCATTGGGCGTTCGCTCGATGAGGCTTTTACGGCTTGTCAAATATTGGAAAAGACCGCTAAAATTTTTATCGATTCTCAAATTTTCGGCGGTGCAAAGTCCATCAACGCCGAATTAGCGCAACAATTGCACACCCATTATTTAGAAAGTTATTCCAAATGGGAGTAAAAACGATATAATTTATTTGTGAAATGCGTACTTTTTTTTCTCTGACAGAGAATCTTTGTGTCAATTTGATAGCAAAGTTTTCTTTTAAATAATTATCTTTAAACTATTTATTAACAAATTGATACGGTGAATATGGATTCTAATCAAAACACCAATATATCAGCATTTACCACTAAAACAATTATGCACAGAAATGTAAAAAAAAACGATAATTTATTGTCGCTTTTCTTTTAAAAGAATATTTTTTTTAAAAAAAAGTTTTTTCCAAAGACAGTTAATTTTTTTTTGTATCTTTGTAAAATAAACAAAAACAATCCTAATTTAAAATATTGCAGGCAATATTATACTTCAAACGGTTATAATTTGGGCTTTTGTTTTTATGTAAGTGCTTTGTAATTAAAACTTTGCCAAAGTTTTAAACTGGTTTGTTTATTTTGTAAAAAAATAACATAAATAAATCCCTCTCTTTTTCAAAAAAAGAAATAAGGGAATAAGGGAGGCAGTGAGTTTTATTTTTAGTTACTAAGGGAATAAGGTTTTGAAAACCAACCTTACTGCCTTAGTAAAAATTTTAACAAAACAAAAATAAAACCTTATTCCCTTATTTTAAATTCGTAAAACTTTCAGGAAAAATTAAATTCATTTTTCCTGAAAAATAACAGACCTGTTTTAAATTTTGGCAAAGTTAGCGTTTGCAGTATATATTCTTTTCGGCTTTAGGAATTAGGTATTGGGTTAAAAATCAATATTTTTACCTAATTGCTTAGCCACAAAACCTTATACCTTTTGTAGAAACCAATATCAAATTCCTAAAACCAAATTCACTTTAGTATAATTATACATTTTCTTTCAATCACTCAATAGAAAACAATTTAATAACACTATCGATTTATCAAAGTCAAAAGCCTTAATGGATTATATAAAGTATTGATAAAATGCAAATTAATATATTTTTGTTGTAAAAATAAATAAAAAGTCAATACCTAAAATTTTGGAAACAAATAAATAAAATAGAATTAAAACACCGAGTTTTGTATAAATAATTAAATATGTTATAAAATTCTAAACGTTATCATAATGAAAGAAGTAGTAATTGTATCAGCCGTTCGCACAGCGGTAGGAAACTACGGAGGCGCACTTGCAGGCTTTTCGGCAGTCGATTTGGGTGTAATTGCAGCAAAAGAGGCAATTCGCAGAGCCGGAATTAAGCCCGGCGATGTTTCTGAAACCATAGTGGGAAACATACTTTCGGCTGGTTTGGGGCAAAACATAGCCCGACAAATTTCGGTGAAAGCCGGTGTACCCGAAACTTCGCCTGCTATGACCATCAACAAGCTTTGTGGCAGCGGATTGCGTGCCGTGAGCATGGCTGCACAATTCATTATGCTCGGCGATGCCGAAATTGTTTTGGCAGGAGGCACTGAAAGTATGTCGAATGCTCCTTACTTGCTCGAAAAAGCGCGCTTCGGCTACCGAATGGGACACAACCAAGTAGTGGATAGCATGATTAAAGACGGTTTGACCGATGCTTTTTCCGATATTCACATGGGAATTACTGCCGAAAACATTGCTGAGCAGTGGGAGATTTCGCGACAAGCACAAGATGAGTTCGCTCTGGCAAGCCAGTTGAAAGCTCAAAAAGCTCAACAAGAAGGTCGTTTCAAAGACGAAATCGTTCCTGTTGAAATTCCACAACGTAAAGGAAATCCTATTCTTTTCGATACAGACGAGTTTCCTAAACACAATCTCACCATCGACCAATTGGCTAAATTGAAACCCGCCTTCAAACCCAACGGAACGGTTACTGCCGGAAATGCTTCGGGTTTGAACGACGGTGCGGCTATGTTGGTGCTTATGTCGAAAGAAAAAGCTCAAGAACTGGGTTTGAAACCTTTGGCAACCATTGTAGCTTACGCAAATGCTGCACTCGACCCCAAAATTATGGGTTACGGTCCCGTGCCTGCTACACGTGCAGCCCTTTTGAAGGCAAACCTGACTATCGACGACATTGATTTGGTAGAAGCAAACGAGGCTTTTGCTTCGCAGTCGTTGGCTGTTGCAAAAGATTTGAACTTAAACCCCGAAATAGTAAACGTAAATGGCGGTGCCATTGCGCTCGGACACCCAATTGGAGCTTCCGGTGCCAGAATTTTAACCACCTTGATTTACGAAATGAAACGAACCGACAAAAAATTAGGTCTTGCTACTCTTTGCATAGGCGGAGGACAAGGAATTGCCATGATAATTAAGAATTAGGAATTAAGAATTAAAAATTAGGAATTAGGTGTTAGTTGTTAAGAATTGCTTAGCGGTTTTAAACCGCTTAGCAATTGAGCAGTTTATACTAAGAACGGGATAAATTTTAGTATTTACTATTACGAAACTACAACTTTTCCAAAGTTTTAGAACTTTGGAAAAGTTAAATAATAAACTGTTGGCAGTATAACCATTTAACAACAGAACAATTCAACAATAGAATCATTCAACCATTTAACAATAGAAATACATGAAATTAGAAAATAAAATAGCCATTATAACCGGCGGAGCCGATGGAATAGGAAAAGCCGGTGCTTTGCGTTTTGCTGCCGAAGGAGCAACAGTAATTATTTGGGACTTAAACGACAGCAAAGCCCAAGAAACAGTAAACGAAATTACTTTGCAAGGTGGGAAAGCCGAGTATTACAAAGTTAATACTGCCATTTATGCCGAAGTAGAGCAAACTGCCAAGAAAGTTATCGAAAAATATCAACGTATAGACATTCTTATAAACAACGCCGGAATTACGCGCGATGCAAGTTTCAGAAAGATGACCCCTGACCAGTGGCAACAAGTAATTGATGTAAACCTGACAGGTGTTTTCAATTGTGCTAAATGTGTGTCGGAAGTGATGATAGCCAATAATTACGGGCGTATCATCAATACTTCGTCGGTTGTAGCCCTTTACGGAAATTTCGGTCAAACCAATTACGTAGCTACCAAAGCCGGAGTTATAGGTATAACCAAAACACTTGCCAGAGAGCTTGGCAAAAAAGGAATTACCGTAAATGCCGTTGCACCCGGTTTCATTGCTACCGAAATGGTGAAGAAGATGCCCGAAAACGTACTCAAAGCTATGGAAGACAAAGTACCCATAGGCAGATTGGGCAAACCCGAAGAAATTGCATCTATCTATGCTTATTTAGCTTCCGATGAGGCGGCTTATATCAATGGAACGGTAATTAGCGTTGATGGTGGTATCACTATTTAATAAACAATTGATAATTAACAATTAAGTGTTTTCAGAAAAAAATTAAATATAAAAAAAGCACCAAAGGTGCAAAATATAATAGCCCAGCCTGTAAGGGCTGGGTATAATAAAACGCCAAGAATTAAAGCACCAAAGGTGCGTAATAATTGATAGTTTTATTTCGCGGCGTTGCCGCTTTAAATCATAATTTGCAATCTTTTTTTCCAGCCCTTGCAGGCTGGGCTAATGTATTATCGCACCTTTGGTGCTTTTATTTAACGATTAATCAAAAGAATGTTTCTTTTAATTTTTTTCTGAACACCCCTAATTATTAGACTTTGGACAAAAATAGCATTTTTTTAATTAAAAAAAGATTTGTA
>DYNA01000025.1:13036-34936 GCA_020721325.1 Paludibacter propionicigenes | reverse complement strand
AATTATAATCAAATTTTCATTCTTTCAAAAATACTTATTAACTTATTGTAAGCAATTGTATGTTCTTTTATTACGCTAAGTAATTCTTTTTCAGAGTTTTTCAAATGTTCAAAAAAATTATTTTGCGTTTGTTTTATCTCTGTCTCTTTTTCTTTTAATGCTTTCATTATATACGTAAACATATATTTAACAGCAAAAAGTAAAGATGAGAGCATTAAACCCACCGAACCCAGTTGTAATAAGTAATTATTCCAAACTTCCATTTTTTAATTTATAAAATCCGCCACTTTTCGCAGCTTTTTTCATAGCTTCGCCCATTGTCATCTTATACACCGTCTTTGTAATTGTTTTTTTACCTGCGTTTTTTTGTATTTCTAATGCTTTTTTCATAATGTTTCTGCCTTTTGCAAGATTGTTTTTTTGCTTTAAGGTTAGCACTTTTTTTTCTTTTTTTTGTGTATTTCCTTCTTTACTTTTCTTTGCCATTTTCTTTGTTTTTTTGTGAAATAAAACTTACAAATTCGCTTGTTATTGCACCCATTGTAAATGCCAAAAGACCACCCACAATGTATAAAACATCTGTATTAATCACAGAACCATTCAAACTGCCTTTTACTATCAAAAAAAGCAAATACATAAGCCAAAACATTCCAACACGTTTAGAACTCACATCGCCCGATTTATCAATAAAAAGCGTTCCTAATTTTTCCAAAAATTTCATTTATTTTTTTTTATTGCTTTATAAATAGAATAAAAGAAAAACGAAACAAGCAAAACAATACCTGAAACAATAAATATTTGCCAAATTAAAATTTCATTGTAAAACACAAAATTAAGTCCCAAACCACCAATAAATATTAATAACAACGAAAAAATAAAAATATCTGTTTTATTAATTTTTGCCTTTTTCCTTAAAATAGTAAAAAATATTTCAAAAGCAAATAAGAAAAAAACAAATAAAAAAACAGACTCAAACAAAGACAATGCAGGCAATAGCAAAAACGCAAAAATTGACATTAAAAAAATCATTTGCGAAAAATGCCACAAGTCCGTAAGCCATACAAGAAAAGTTGTAGAGCCAAAAAATTTTTGTCGTAAATCGGTATTGCTTTTGTATTTCAAAACCCATGAACGACTCAATCTTTTGAACCACGTTTTTTCACCTAAATCAAATCCATCTTTGAGATTGTCCATAGCAGCCTTACAAATTGCTGCTATAAAAACTAATAGTAAGTAAATCATTTTCAAATATTTAATATTAAAATTTTCAATTAATCTTTAATGTTAAATTCGTTTGTATCGCTTCATCACCGAGTCCACAGACTCGGAAAATTAAATAATTGTTTCTTATAAAATAACCTAAAAAACCGCGTCCGGTGCCGTACATTTCAGTAAATAAAAACTTTAAATCAGTATCAATTAATATTTTATTGAAAATAAATCGCTTGTTAGAATTTTCCATTAAAACTGCGCTAATCTCGATTAAGTCATTATTTTGCACATAGATAGAATCTATTAATTCATTATTATTTAAGCAAAGTTTGCTAAATCGTAAAAAATTGTTTGTCTCTACTGCTAAGAAATTACTTAAAATTTCCGTTTGCGTTGTATCAATTTGAGTATTTTTTTGAATTGAATTGTTTATTTTAATCAATTCGTTTTCATTTAAATTATAAAAAAAAGTATTCGCAGGATATGTTTTGTCCATCAACGTTTGTATGTTTGGCAAAATAAGAATTTTTGCCGACTGTAAAACTTGAGCATTTACAAATAAAACGAAAAAAGTAAATAATAAAAAAATAAATTTTTTCATGTTTTTTTAATATAAAATTATTAAATAATTGATATAATTGTAATTTCTGTACCATCCAAAAAAGGAGTTTCAAAAATAACTTTTGTATTTGATATTATGTAATTTACATTATTTTTAAAGCCGTCTATAAAAATCAAACAGCCTGCATTAAGATTAAAACCCAAATCAAATTCTGTCTGGTTCTCGGTAGTATAAAAACTTTTTTCCTTTAATTTTGACATTGTATTATTACTACTAAATCCAACTTTTATAATCATATTTTATTCGTTATAAAAAGCAATTGCATGAACTTTTAAAACAACTCCTACGTTATCGTGTCGCAACAAAAAACGACTTAAATCGCATGATGCTAAAGTAATCGTTTCACCAGCCGAAATCGGGAATGCCTCAGAACCAGACTCTCCGTCAAAATATGACAATAAAATGTCTTCGATATTGTTTCTACTTGCTTTCAAAATCAAATATCCGCTTTTTCTTTTTGGAATAACAATAGATTGTGTCGCAAATTCATATAAAGTATAGTTTTTTATAAAAATACTATATGGAATTGCACTTTTTGCAATTTCAACTTTTGAATTTGTGTAAATTTTATGAAAATTATCCATAGCTTTTGTACTAAAAAAAATCAAAAACAATATAAAAATAAAAAAAAGGCAAAACCTTAAAAATCAACATTTTGCATTTTTGTAAGCTATTGCACCAACCAAAATAATAACAACAAAACTAAAAACAAGCATAAAAGCCATTTTATAGTACGTGTCATTTGTCAAACCAAATTCCATGACTGGTAGTTCACCAGCGGCGAACATATCCCAAATATTTTTTTGTTCCATTTCTTTAATTGTCAATTCCTAATCTATTGTAACGATTTAAAATAGCTTCTTTATTTGTTTCGTAAGCACCCCAACCGAACCATTCGTTTTTTAATGTTTCAATAAGACTTCCGCCAGCATCATTAAAATATTTTTCTTGCCAAAGATTATAAACAGCAACAAAAGACGTGTCCGACAATTCCATCAACATACGTAAAGGTACTTCATCATGAAAAAAATTCCACTCATTAAGTTCGTTAAACAAATTATGAGCAATTTCATTAACTTTATATTTATCAACTTCATTTAATTGATTATCGGCAGGTAATTCATACTTTTTACCTTGCTCTTTATCAATTCCACTTACAACAAAATAAACAGCAATTAATAAAAATAGTAAAACAAGCCCAACAATGAGGTATAATTTTATTTCTTTCATAAAAACAATAAAATAAGTATAATAAGAATAAATATTAGTATTGCGGTAAATTTAATTTTTCGCTCCGGAGTCTTTTTTTCCTTAAACTCTCCGTTTTCCCAAAGATTTTCAAAACGCTCTTGATTATTTAGCGAAAAAGGTATTAAACTCAAAAGACTTCCAATAAATGCAAACATAATTTTAGAATTTATCTTTAAAAACAAAAAACAAAACCAAAACAGCCACAACACCAATTATAATATACATTTGATTATTATTGCCTTCATTTGTATCGTAAATAATAGATTCTTGATTGCTTGCATTTTGCATATCTTTGCCAGCACCCAAAGCCATTTCACCACTATTAAAATTATTTAAGAAATTACTTGCAGCCCCTCCGATTTTTTGAAAAAAACCCTCTCCATTTAATTGTCTTTGAGTTCTCGCTTCTCTGCGTGCCTCTCTGCGTGCGTGTCTTGCTTCTTTGCGTTGCCCTCTGTCAGCGCGTCTTCCCTTTGCTTTTTTACCAAAAAACTCATAATTTTGAATTGTTGGAAAATCATATTGTCTTAAATAGTCCATAAAAACCCTTCTCCTGTCCATTTTTGAAAATTTTCTTTTGAAACAAAATCAATTCCAGTTAAATCAATCAGTAAAGCCTCTGTTTTACTGCCAAAAGCTCCATCAACGTTTAAAATCATAGAATTATTTTTGTCTTTTGCCTTTTGATTTAAAAGCATTTGTAATGCCTTAACTGCCGTTTTTTCTTCTTGCGAAGAACCAGAATAACCAGAACCTTTCCGAAGTGGAAAATTTACACCTTGTTTTATGTTTGAGTTTGTATTTGAATTATCCGGTTTTCGCTCAGAGCTTGTCGTCGGTATTACAGAATTATTTTCTTTTTTTAAATCACTTTTCTTTTTTAAAATCAAAACAAATAAAACTACAAAAAAAACAAAACCAGCAATTAAAATATATTCATCTTTTATATTCATTATTTACTTTTAAAAAAAATTAAATAAATAAAAACAAGCACAATACCAATTAAAACAATGTGATTTGTTGTAATCTCAAATTTCGATTCTTTTTTTCCCTCTTCTATCTCCAGCATCCTTCTTTGTAGCTTTCTAAAATAAGAATCATCCATAATTCTATAGTTTTCCGATTTATATTCCGGTTTATATTCCGGTTTATATTCCGGTTTATATTCCGGTTTATATTCCGGTTTATATTCCGGTTTATATTCCGGTTTATATTCCGGTTTATATTCCGGTTTATATATATCAGAGTATTCTTGTATTTCCGATTTGATTTCAGGAAAATCAAATATATCTCTATTCGTTCTCATTAAATTTAATGCTTTTTTATTTTTATTTTCAATATAATCAATTTTTGCAACATTGAAAATTAAATTGTTTAAACGTTCAAAATGCTCTTGTCTATCAAAAGGTAATGTATTTAAAACAGATTCTACTATCTTTTTTAAAGATTTATATTCTGTAAATTTATTTTTTTGCAATGAATAAAAATCTGCAATAAATTCATTGTCTGTTTTTAATAAATAATGAGCTTTCTCATGTTCTATAATAAAATTCCGAGTGATTTTCGGCAAATTCTTAACCTTTTCATTTAAGTAAATATTACCATTTTTAGTGATTTCTGCTAAACCACTTAGATTTTTAACATAAAATATGTTCATTATTTTCTAAAAAACAAAAACAAAACAAGTAAAAAAACCACTGCGCCGACAATTAAAAACATTTTTTGATTTTCCTTTTGTTGTATGTCCCTGTTTTGAATCGTGAATCCGTTTTCATCAGTATATCCTACTTTCGTAGGTTCTATATTCCCAGTTGTAATATTATAAACTCCAGCTGCGACAGGTACAGCTTTTGAAAGAAAATCAAGACTTTTATTTAAGTTTTCGCCAAATTTTTGCCAATTTATCTTTTTCCTTTCTTTTTTTTCTTGCAAAGGTTCTAATGCTGGATTCGATGGCTCTTTATCGTAATAATTTACATCGCCAAATATTTCATTATACAAATCAACTTTAAACGATTCTCCATACAAAGCATAAGCACTTGCAACACTCAAAACCGAAGGTTCTTTTAAAATGTTATACTTTAACAAAACAGTACGTATTCTTTGCGGATACGTACCAATTAAAATTAACAAATCCTCCATATTTAAATTATTGAAGCTGCATCGGCTTTTCGTTTTAATGCTAATGCTGAGTTTTCAACTGCACCAATTTTTAACGTAATAACAGCTTCAACATCATTAACTCCGTTTGCGGTTGCAGGGATGTTAATAAATGCCAACGTTTGGTCGTCGAATTGCGCATCAAATTCACTTGTGTCGATAATGATTTTTTTGTCCTGATTCTGTTGTGGCGAAAAAGAATCAGTCATCGGGATTGTAATTTTTTTCGTGTCGTCAAAAGGATTGATTTTCACAAAAAATATCGTACCCTCATAAAAGCTAACGTCATTCGCTTGCACGATTATAGAAACAACGCGAGTCGGGTTGTTTCGTACATAATTAAGCAAATGTCTAATTTTAGCGTCGTAGCTTGTTACCAAAAGCCCTGTTTTGATTATTCCATCATCGATAACGTCAGCATGAAAACCGTAATCATTCAAACTCGCATTGTTGTGATAATGCACAGTTGCAGCTGTCCCAACAGCAGTACTAACAACACCTAAAACGTCTAAATTTGCAGGGTTTAGGCACAATAAAATAGCGTTTCCGGTCGTGTTTTTTACTTTAAAAGAAAATTGCCGACCATTTCGAATTTCATTGGCAAAAGCGTTTTTATTTTTCTCCCCAAATTCAAGATAAGGGTCTTTATTCCCATTGTAAAAATCCATTCCCTCGTATTTATTTGATAAATAACGCGTTGCTGCCTCTCTGGCATCAAGATTGTTCATTCTGTTCATCCTCTTCTGTATTTGATTTTAATTTTTGAGAAATTTTACTTTTAATAGAATCAACGGCAACAAAAGGAAGTACAAGTGTTGCAACTAAAATGATAACTATTAAAATATCTCTTGTTTTTTCGTTAAACATATCCTTAAATTTTTAAAAAAATCTTTGAACTTTAAGAATACAAATTTAGATTAAGAAAAAAAAAGAAATTCAGTATTATTCTATTTTTATATAAAAAATCTGTTTTTTTTATTTTTGTTCTATTTTACTCTGTTTTATTCTATTTTATTTTTTTTACAGTGAAAAAAAAATATGTTAAATGTAATTATTCATCTAATAATCAATGTTTTTCAAACTTTTTATAATATTGTAAATTATCAAACAATTACAATAATTTATTGAATTAAAAAAGAACTAAATTTTAATTTATTGAATTTCTGAAATATAATCAATTATGTTAAATAGACTTTTTTTAATTACAAAATAATAAAACGTTTACATAATAATTTGACAAATCTTAAATATTATTTTTAAATTTGCAATAAAAAAAATAATAAAAATGGTAAAAATTGGTGTTTTAATTTCAGGTAGCGGTTCTAATTTACAAAGCATAATTGATAGCATCAATAAAAAATATATTTTTGCACAAATAACTGTAGTTCTTTCTGATAGAAAAAATGCTTTTGGTTTAGAACGTGCAAGAATGGAAAATATTCCGGCAATTTTTTTATCGAAAAAAGAAGCAGGCAATAATGATGACTTCAATTCCAAATTGGTTGAAATTTTAAAAAATTATCAGGTAGATTTAGTTGTTTTAGCCGGATTTTTAAGTATCCTAAATCCAAATTTTGTGAAAACTTTTAAAAACAAAATTTTAAATATTCATCCGTCACTCATACCCTCGTTTTGTGGTGATGGATTTTATGGATTAAAAGTACATGAAGCTGCTATAAAACAAGGAGTTAAGATTACTGGTGCAACAGTTCATTTTGTTGACGAAGGCACCGACACAGGTCCTATCCTACTCCAAAAATCACTTGAAGTTTTGCCAAACGATACGGCTGAAACCCTCCAAAAACGTGTTTTAACTCTGGAACATGAACTTTTGCCACTTGCCGTGAAACTTTTTTGTGAAAACAAAATACAATTTATTGAAAATGGAAAAACAACTAAAGTTTTAGTTTTAAATAACTAAACATTCAGTTCTCATAAAAAAAAATTAAAAAATGTTCAAAATTGAAGAGTTATATCAAATTTATAAAAAATTTCCGAAAATAGTAACTGATTCTCGATTAATCGAATTAAATTCAATTTTTTTTGCTTTAAAAGGTGAAAATTTTAATGGAAATGATTTTGCCCATGAGGCATTAAAAAAAGGTGCAAGTTATGCTGTAATTGATGATGCTCAATTATTTGAAAATAAGCAATTTATCCTTGTAGAAAATGTATTAGAAACTTTGCAAAAATTAGCAAATTTTCATCGAAAACAATTTAAAATTCCGGTTATAGCCATAACCGGCACAAATGGAAAAACTACAACTAAAGAATTGATATCAAGAGTTTTATCTACAAAGTATAAAACACATTTTACTAAAGGAAATTTGAATAACCATATTGGAGTACCAATGACCTTATTATCAATGCCTTATGATACTGAAATGGCTGTAATAGAAATGGGAGCAAATCACCCGAAAGAAATAGCCAACTTATGCCAAATTGCCGAACCCAATTTTGGATTGATTACCAACATTGGAAAAGCTCATATTGAGGGCTTTGGAAGTTTTGAGGGAGTAATTAGAACAAAAAGCGAATTGTTTCAATTTTTAAATAAAAATGGCGGTTTAATTTTTTATAATACAGATAATGATATTTTAAATCATCTTCCCAAATTGTGTTCCACATTTTCTTATGGCACAAAAAAAAGTGATGTAATTGGTTATGAATTAGATGCAGAACCTTACCTCAGTATTAAATGGACAAACGAACCACTTGAAGGATTTGAACCCAATTGGAGTGGAAAAGAAAAATACATTCAAACTCAACTCATTGGTAATTACAACTTTGAAAACATTTTAGCAGCAGCCACAGTCGGTTTTTATTTTGGAGTGGAACGCAAAGAAATTAAAGTAGCAATAGAAAATTATAAGCCACAAAATAATCGGTCTGAATTTAGAAAAACATTATCAAATACCTTATTTTTAGATGCTTACAATGCAAATCCATCGAGTATGACCGCTGCATTAATTAATTTTGCCCGCATAGATACAAAAAACAAAATGCTTGTTTTAGGCGACATGCGTGAACTTGGCGAAATATCTGAAATAGAACATCTTAGAATACTTCAAAAATTATTGAACATGGAAGTATCTAAAATTGTTTTAGTGGGTTCAATTTTCTCCTCTGTGGCTAAAAAACATGGTTTTCAATACATTACATTTGAAACTTCGAGCGAGTGCGCCAGCTTTTTTAAAGAAAAGAAAATTGAAAATTTTACCATTCTAATAAAAGGTTCACGCGGAATTCAATTAGAAAAAGTAATTCCTTTTTTATAACAATAAAAAAATATGAAAAAAAAAGTTTTTAACCTCATTCAAGATTATTTTCTTATAACATTGGGTTTGTTCCTATATGTTTTTGCTTGGACAGCATTTTTGATACCCGCGCACATTGCAGGAGGCGGAGTTACTGGACTTGCAGCAGTTTTTTACTACGCAACGGGCTTCCCAATCGGGTATTCCTATCTGATAGTAAACGTTTTTTTGCTTGTTTTAGCTTTAAAAGTCTTAGGCGCGCGTTTTGCATTAACGACTGTTTATGGCATAAGTATTACTTCTGTTTTCTTTATGATTTTACCACAGTTTATTACTGAAGGAATTGTAACAGACCAAGTTATGGCAACTTTGCTTGGAGCAGGGCTTTCAGGAATTGGCATTGGAATGGCAATAGCCAATGGTGGAAATTCGGGAGGTACGGATATTATAGCTTTAATCATAACTAAATATAAGAATATTAGTCCCGGACGTATAATTCTTTATATCGATGTTGCCATCATCGGTTCTTCATGGTTTTTAGAAAATAATTTGGAAAAATTGGTCTATGGTTATGTTGTAATGGCAGTTTTTGCTTATGCTCTCGACCTTGTCCTTGCCGGAAAAAATCAATCGTTCCAATTTATGATAATGACTAAAAAACAGGAACTTATAGCCGACCGAATAGCCAGTGAAATTGGACGTGGAGTAACCCTACTCCATGCTTACGGCTGGTATTCAAAGCAAGAAACCAACGTTATTTTGGTAATAGCCCGAAGAGAAGATAAAGTGCAAATAATGAGGATAATAAAAGAAACAGACGATAGAGCCTTTATAGCCGTAGCACGCGTGCAAGGAGTTTTTGGTCAAAATTTTGATAAAATAAAAATTTAAGAAAACCAAGTTTTTTTTCAATTTATTAAATTTTCAACATTTAAAAAAAACTATTTTAAGATAGATAAAAAAAAATGTTTTAAAATATGTTTTTTTTATTTTTTTTTTATTTATTTTGTACTTATTAATTTTCATAAAATAAATGCATCAAAATATTTAAATAATGAAAATTAACGTTGAAATCAGGACAAGAAAATTTTATTAATAATTCTATAATACAATATAAATGAGTGTTTTAGTAAATAAAGATTCAAAAGTTATCGTACAAGGATTTACCGGAGGCGAAGGAACTTTTCATGCAACCCAAATGATAGATTTCGGCACCAACGTGGTAGGTGGCGTAACTCCGGGTAAAGGTGGTCAAATGCACTTAGGTCGCCCAGTTTTCAATACAGTAGCTGATGCGGTGAAAGCCACACAAGCCGATGTAAGTATCCTATTTGTGCCACCGGCTTTTGCTGCCGATGCCATCATGGAAGCCGCCGAAGCCGGCATAAAAGTAATCGTTACCATTACCGAAGGCATTCCAACTCAAGACATGGTAAAAGTAAAAGAGTATTTGAGCGGAAAAGAATGCCGTATGATTGGTCCGAATTGTCCGGGTATTATTTCAGCCGGTCAAGCCAAAGTTGGAATTATGCCGGGTTTTATTTTCCGCGAAGGTTGTGTTGGAATAGTTTCAAAATCAGGAACTTTGACTTACGAAGCCGTTGACCAAATTACCAAACAAGGCTTGGGTCAAACCACAGCCATTGGCATAGGAGGCGACCCAATTATAGGAACTTCAACCAAAGAAGCCGTGCAACTACTTATGGCTGACCCAGATACTAAAGGAATAGTAATGATAGGCGAAATAGGCGGAAACATGGAAGCCGAAGCGGCTGCATGGATTAAAGAGCATGGTACTAAGCCAGTTGTGGGCTTTATAGCCGGCGAAACCGCCCCAAAAGGCAAACGCATGGGACACGCCGGTGCCATAATTGGTGGCGCAAACGATACAGCACAAGCCAAAAAGCAAATTATGCGCGATGCAGGCATACATGTAGTAAATTCGCCAGCCGAAATAGGCAAAAAAATGGCGGAATTACTGAAAAAATAATTTTTTTTTTATTTTCCCGCATCTATTTTTTTAGCTCTGCGGGTTTTTTTTACTTTTTTTTACGATAAAACTTTTTTTTAAAACTACAGAATTTTCTCAAAATTTAATTAAATAAATTTTTCGCTTTTTCAATTAAAAAAAATTCTATTCATCTAAAATTTTTTTCACACAAATGAAAATTTTATCGTCTCAACAAGTTCGAGAATTAGATGCTTATACCATTGAAAATGAACCCATTTTAGATATAAATCTGATGGAAAGGGCTGCACATAAATGCACCAAGCAAATTTTAAAAAATACCAAAAAAAATAAAAAAATAAGTGTATTTTGTGGCTCTGGCAATAATGGAGGCGATGGTTTAGCAATAGCGCGAATGCTTGTAAATAAAAATTTATTGGTAAAAGTATATTTAATCTCGGAAAATTTGAATGTTAATTGTAAAATAAACTTACAACGCTTACTTGAAATAAAAACAATTGATATACACCAAATTAAGTCTGAAGATTCAATTCCTAAACTGTCTAAAAACGAAATTGTTATTGATGCCCTTTTTGGTTCTGGTCTGAACAAAAAAGTAGAAGGTTTGGCACAAAAAGTAATTGAAAATATCAATCAATCAGGTACTTATGTAATTTCCATAGACATACCTTCTGGTTTCTTTACAGAAGATAATGGAAAATTAGAATTTGACGAAAAATTAAAATTATATCCTCAAGCCATCAAAGCACATTGTACCTTAACACTTGAACTACCCTTTTTATCGTTTTTTTTTCCCGATTTAGAAAACAATGTTGGTAAAATAAAAATCGTACCAATAGGCTTACATCAAAAATATTTAAGCGAAATAGAAACCGAAAATTATTACACCCAAAAAAAAGATATTATAAAATTTTATAAACATAGAAAAAAATTTACACACAAAGGCACTTACGGACATGCCCTTTTGCTTTCGGGGTGCTACGGTAAAATGGGTGCTGCGGTTTTAGCTTCGCGCGCATGTTTGCGTGCAGGAGTCGGCTTACTCACTACGCACGTTCCGCGCTACGGCGCAGAAATTATACAAAACTCTGTTCCCGAAGCCATGCTCAGTATCGATACTTCCGATATTTTAATTTCCGAATTTCCCAATTTAACCAAATTTTCGGCAATTGCCATTGGACCGGCACTTGGTACAAAAGCAAATTCGCAAAAAGCTGTAGCAGAACTGCTTGAAAAATGCACAATTCCCCTTGTTATCGATGCCGATGGTATCAATATTTTGTCTGAACACAAAGATTGGTATGAAAAACTGCCGGAAAATACAATTTTAACCCCTCACCCACTCGAATTTGAGCGTTTGGTTGGCAAAAGTTTCAATTATTTTGAACGATTGCAAAAACAAAAAGAATTTGCCAGAAATTTTAAAGTTATTGTCATTTTAAAAGGTGCAAATACTTGTATTACATTGCCTAACGGAAAAAGTTATTTTAACTCAACAGGCAATTCAGGCATGGCAACAGCCGGAAGTGGCGATGTATTAACAGGCATCATTCTCAGCCTTTTAGCGCAGAAGTACTCGCCCGAAGAAGCCTCTATTTTGGGAGTTTATATACATGGCAAATCGGCAGACATTGCACTCAAAACACAAAGCATGGAATCGCTGATAGCCAACGATTTAATTGAAAATTTAGGCAAAGCATTTAAAAGTTTAACCTAATTTTTTAATCTATTTTTTAAAAGAATTTTTTCTTTTTTCTAAAAAAAGTTTAACTTTGCTTTTAATAAAATTCTTCAAAGTTATAAAATAATTATATTTTTTTATATGATTTCCAAAAAATTAGCCCTGTATATTTTGCTTCTTTCATTTTTAGCATGCTCGCCACAAATGCAAGTTACTAATGTTATGAATACTAAAGAAGTAGATAAAAATTCGAGTATTTATGTATTGCCGAAAACAGTTATTGGTATAAAAATAAAAGTTCAACGCGAAATTGAGCTTCCCGGAACTTATTGGCAATATGCCGGTAAATTTTTAGGTACAAAAAATATAATCTCGCAAAAAAGAGAAAGTTGGAAAATTACAAACATTGATTTTTCTACTTATGAAATAGAAGACAAACAACACTATTACGTAATACAAAAACCCGAAAAAGAAAAACTTACATTACTTCCATTTATCGAAAAAGAACTCATTTTTCCAATAGAAGGACTAAAAAATGAACGATTTTTAACTTTTTCAAATCCCAAAATCATCGAACCCGAAACCGATAGCTTATTCAAAAATTTCTTAACAAAACCAAATTTAATAGAACGCGAACGCACTGTTTATGAAACAGTTAATAATGATTCTGCCTCATATACAGTTCAAAAAAAGCAAAAACTTTTCAGTTCAAAAACAGAAGAAGAAAAAGCTGAAGAAGCTTCTGATTTATTAGTTCGTTTGCGTAAGCGAAGATTTAAACTTTTAGCATCAATTGAAAAAAACAGCATTGGTGACCAAGTTCGCCAGTTTGCCAAAGAATATCCCGATGGTAAAGCTTTAGAGCTGATGCTCAAAGAATTAGGTGAACTTGAAAATGAAATACTTGCTTCATTTCAAGGAAAAAAAGTAATTCAAAATTATGAGTATTATTACGAATACTCGCCAAGTAAAACTACCGGAAAATATATTTTGTTCAATTTTTCTGAAAAAAAGGGAATTTCACCTGCCGAGCAAAGTTCAGATAATCAATATACTATTCGTTTCAATATGGAACATAATACTGCCGAATTGGCAAAATTAGTAAACCAAAAAGACGAAATAATTTATAATTATCCGGTAATTCGTATTCCCGATTATGCCAATTTTATTATTGAAAAAAATAATGAATTTGTAATTTCCAAACGATTAAAAATCTTTCAATTTGGAAATTTAATCAGCATCAATTTAGCCAATTAATATGATAAATATTTTTAAAAATAAATTTTCTCGTTTTTTTTGCTAAAAAAAATATTGAAAAAATAAATAACTTCTAATATGTATAGTAAAAAATTAATAAAATATAGTTTTTTTTTCTTTCTATATTTAGCTTCGTGCAGCAAAACACATTGCCCCGAAGACACGGCAAAATGGAATGCTAATAACATACAACAATTTCATAATCAATATTTTAAAATAGAAAAGGAAAAAGTAAACACTCATTTTGGCATCTATTTAGATTATTCGAGCGGAATGAAAATAGCGTTTGAAAAAAAAGAAAATAGCGATTTTTATTATCTGTTTATTAATTCACTAAAAATCTCTGAGCCTAATTTTTACGCAGTAGAGAGCGATTCTATAAAAAAAATAGAGACGCAAAATAAAAGTGATTTGTATAAATACATAAAAGATATAAAATCTTATAACAAATTAAATGCCCCATTAGACAAAGCCATTCAGCAAATCGCTTCTCAAAATACCGAAAATGTTTTAATAACCGATGGAGAATTGTGGAAAAACCAAGAGCGTGATGACCCTTGGGCGCGCGAAGAATTTGGTAATTGGCTAAAAAAAGGAAATACAATAGAAATGTATTCAACCGATTTTATTGAAAAAGGAAAAAATAAACACGTATTTTATATGTTTTTTATTCCTCGCAACAAAGTAAATGATAAAAATAGTGTTGCTGCACAATTTCGTTTTTATTTAGATGCTTCTGTTGAATCTAAACAATTGAAATATAGTAAGTTTACTTTTAGCAATTCGGCTTATAATTTGGTACAAGAATATTCATCAAACTCAAAAGCAGGTGTTAATGTAAATGCAGAGTTTGCTCCCGAAACTTATGTTAATGCAGGCGAAAAAGCTCATTTTGAGTTTATTGAACTATATCTGCCTTGGCTCGATTTGCAAGAATACATAGGGAAAGCCTACAATGAAAAAACCGGAAAAGAAATTGCGGGCGGAGAAGCTTTGCTGAGTGAGCTTTTTTTGGAAACCAAAGAATTAGAATTTTACAAAATTGAAGAAATTGGTATTAAAGTATATGATATTAAAAGCGAATTTCTAAGATTTTATAATTGCAACCGATGCGCAAAAGGCTTAAAACCCACTTATGAATTAGATGAGAATGGTAAAATATTGCTTGACGAGCAAAATTTGCCTGTTTTAAAAACGTTTGGCGAAGATGATTGCTACAATGAAGAGGGAAAATTGATATTTGATACAGTATATAGGGCTTCAAAAACCTTAAAAGAAGTAAAAGAGCTACTTATTTTAGATGAAAATGCTTTTATAAACAATTTAGAGCATGAAGGAAGAGGTGAAATAGTAATAAAATTCAATCCCAACCTTAATTTTGAGTCTCTCAATGCAAAATGTTCCAATTTTCATCGAATAGATGTTTATCTAAAAAAAGTAAGCCCAAATTTGAATCAACCTAATTTAGAAAAATTTATTTGGGACGGCATTCAATTACCTAAAAATAGGTCGATTTACAACAGCATCATTGGTGCTTTAAATGACGCAAACCCCGAAGGAAAAGTTATATATAGTTATTATCTTTATACGCCTTCAATGGAATAATACTATTTTTTTATAAATTATTTTCCAAAACTTCAACCAAAGGAAGTAAAAAATAAAACACACTTCCTTCTCCCGATTTACTTTTTACATGCAAAGTTCCATTATTTTTTTCAACAAATTCTTTACACAATATCAAACCTAAGCCTGTTCCGGTTTCATTGTCGGTGCCTAATGTGCTGGTGTTTTTATCTATTTTAAAAATATCATACATAGCTTCTTCGCTGATTCCCACACCGTTATCTATTACTGAGATTTTTAGTTCGGCTTTCAATTTACATTTTTCAATATTCACCTCCACTTTTCCTCCTGCTTGTGTAAATTTTATGGCATTTGAAACTAAATTTCTTATAACAGTTCGCATCATATTTTCATCAGCCAATACATATAAATTGTCATTTATAGGCAAAACAAGCTCAATATTCTTTTTAATGGCAGTCTTTTTTAACAACTCTACTTCTTTTAAAATTGCCTGAACAATATTAAATGTTTCCGGATTACAAGTCAAACGACCAGTTTGAGAACGCGACCAATTCAATAAATTCTCAAGCAACGAAAATCCTTGATTGGAAGATTCGTAAATCCAACCTAATATTTTTTTAATCTTTGACTTTGAATAGCTATCATAATCTTCCAAAAGTAACTCACTGAAACCTATTATGTTATTGAAAGGATTTTTTAAATCATGGGCAATGATTGAAAAAAACTTGTCTTTTGAAATATTCGTTTCTTGCAAATTTTTTTCCGACTCTTTTAGCGCAATTAAAGCTTTTTTTCGTTGCGTAACATCTTTTAAGATAGCAATATAACGAATTACTCCCTGCTCACCGTCACGTATCGAACTCAATGAAAATTCAACATCTAAATCTTCTTGCATCTTCGATTTTACAACCACTTCAATGTCTTTGGTAGCACCATTGAGATAAACATTTTTAAAAGCATTAATTATTTTATACCGCTCGGTGGTTTTTATGTAACTGAAAGCCGATTTTCCGATAATATTTTTTTTATCATTTTCTTTAATCAATTCCAAAGTTTCGTCATTGCAATTGATTATGTGTCCATTCTCGTCTGTAATGATAATAGCATCAGGAGATTGCGAAAAGATTTTTTCAAAAGCATCTTTAGAATCTCTCAAAATAATTTCATTATTTTTTAGTTCTTCGTTTGAAGTTTTTAATTCTTCGTTCAAAGCTTGCAATTCCTGATTTTTCAAAACAATTTCTTCCTGTTTCTTCAAAACAAGCATTTCTGCTTTTATGCGTTTGGTAATATTAATTATAACTCCTTGAAAATAAATGGCTTTGCCCTCTTTGTCAAAAATAATAAAGCCTTCATCTTTAATCCAAATTACCTTATTATTTTTATTTAAAATACGATATTCGTAAGAAAAAAAGCGATTGTTGGTGCTAATATTTTTTTTAGCATCAACAATTTTTTCTCTATCTTCGGGAACAATTAAATTTTCTAAAAAACCATTTCCTTGCGAAAATAAATAAGGCTCAAAACCCGAAATATCTAAAATCTTAGGACTAATGTAATGAATATTAAATACATTATAAGCACTTGAAAGGTATGTTGCCATTGGTAAATTTTCTACCAAATACCTGAATTTCAATTCATTTTCCTCAATTTTTTTTATAAAATTATGTTTTTCATTGATGTTTAAAATGCTGTATGCAACGCCAATAATTTTTGAATTGTCCTCGCTATAAACCGGAAGATACAAATATTCAGCCCAATACAAACTATTTGTATCTTCAATAAACCAGCCTTCCTTTACAACCTTCTTACCGGTTAAAGCTAAATTTATACATTCAATAAATTCATCAACTTTATATTTTGGAATGTATTTTAAAATACTGTCGCCTTTTCTAATATTAATTTTATGGTATTTTAGAAAAAAATCTTTCGTTAATTTATTAAAAGAACCGATTTTAAAATTGGCATCAATAAAATGATAGAGCCTTTGCGCACTATCAAACATAGCTTTCAAATTGGTTTTGTTTTTTTGCAAACGCTCCTCCATTATTTTGCGTTTGGTAATATCGAGTATGCTAATAAAAACTCCAACTACCTCATTTTCAGCTTCTTGAACGGGAGAAAATTGCAATTCAAGCCATTTACGCTTGCGGTGCATTTTAAACTCAAATTCATAACTTGAATTACTATTGTCAAAAGTTTTTTTAATGTATTTTATAATATTTTTATCTTTTAAAAAAACATCAAGCATTAATTCAGGTGAATTGGACGATTTCGGAAAAACATTTTCGGCATAATATTCAAATTTTCGATTGTAGGTTTCAAGATTTAACGAGCTGTTTACCAAAAGAAAAGCATGGGTTGTGTTATCAAAAATGGCTTTTAATTTTAACTCCGAATTTATTAACACTTGCTCTTTTTGTTTGTATTCGGTAATGTTTCTTCCCAAAAAAAGCACATTTTGGTTAGAAATAGGCGTCAATTTGCCTTCATACCAAATTTCGCTTCCATCAATATTTATCGAATAGACAATTTTGAGGGTTTGATTTTTTAAAAGACAGGTACTTATCGAGTTTTTGAATAAATTAGCTTCTGTAGTAGGTAAAATTTCATCAACATTTTTACCAATGATTTCAAGGATGGGTTTATAAAGCATATTTTGCTTTGGCTCAGACATTTGCAAATAGTTACCTTGCCCATCGAAAAGAATAACTACATCATCGAGAAATTCAATCAAGGAACCGGAATTAAATAATTCGGTAAAATTCAAATTCCTAAAGTTAAAAGGCTTTGGATTTATAGTATTAACTGTTGGTTCAAATTCGTTCATTGAGGCTATTGGTTGTATTATTCAGCTTTACTTGTAAAGGTAATGAAGCAATTATTTTTAATAATTTGGCAAAATGACCACTAAAAGTATTAAAGCTTTTTATTATTCATTATTTTTGAAAAAATTATACTAAAAAAAAAAAATTATATTTTTTTAAACTAAATTTTAAATTCTAATTACCAGAAATTTTTGGAGGAACTGAAAAAATAAATTTACTACCTTGCTTGTAAATACTTTCTACCCATATTTTTCCACCGTTTCGTTCAACAAATTCTTTACAAAGTATTAATCCTAAGCCTGTTCCGGTTTCATTTTGAGTGCCGGGAGTTGATTTATTGGTGTCAATTCTAAATAATTTCCCAACATCTTCTTCTTTTAAACCTATCCCATTGTCTTTCACAAAGATATGAACCATTCCATTTTGTTTTTCACTTCCTATGGTTATGTAACTTTCTTCAAAACTAAATTTAATGGCATTTGAAATTAAATTTCGTAAAATAGTGGTTATCATATTCATATCAGCATAAACATCGACTCGTTCCGAAAATTCGGAAATCAACTTAATTGTTTTTTTTGCAGCCGTAGCTTCGAGTAATTTAATGCTTTCGCTCACAATTTCTGCCATATTAAAAGGTATGGGCATGAAACTGATGTTTCCGGTTTGCGAACGCGACCACTCTAACAAATTGGATAACAGACTGAAAGCCGATTTTGAAGCATCATTGATGAGTTTGTAAAAATGGTCGGCTTTGTCTTGCGGAATAAATTCTTTTTGCGTAAGCAAAAGTTCGGAAAAACCCATAATGGTATTGAACGGATTGCGCAAATCGTGGGCTAATATTGAAAAAAATTTGTCTTTCGTTTTGTTCAATTCTTGCAATTTTTGCTCGCTTTCGCGAAGAGATTGCTCTATTTTTTTTCGCTCGAAAATTTCTTTTTCCAAAAGGGCATTTTGCAAATTGAGTTCTCTTTTTTGTCGGTCGAGTTTTAAAAAAATTTCTACTTTGCTTAAAAGTATTTCGGGATTAAACGGCTTAGTAATAAAATCGACCGCTCCGGCTTGATAGCCTTTGAAAACATGAAAATCGTCAGAAAAAACGGCGGAAAGAAAAATTACCGGTAAAAATTTGCTTTTTTCTTCGCTGCGAATAAATTCGGCAAGTTCGTAACCGTCCATATCGGGCATTTGCACATCTAAGATAGCTAATGCAAAGTCGTGATTTAAAATGGCAATTAATGCATCGTTTCCATTCGAGGCTTTTACCAAATTCACGTCTAAAACTTGCAAAACCTGCTCTAAAGCAAACAAATTAGCCGATTTATCATCAACTATTAATATTTTTTGTTTAAAATCCATGTCAAAATTTAATGCCGATTCAATGAAAAACCTCTGCTTAAAAAAAGCTAAAATATATTTTTTTTTGTAACAACAAAAATTTTTATCAATAAAAAAAAAAACAAGCGGTTTAATTGAATTTTTATAAAAAAGTAAAAAATTAAATATCTAAAAATAAATACGTTAAAATCTTTTTTAGAATAAAACAAAATTAAAAAGAATTTTTAAACAAAAAAATTTTATTTTTGTTTTCACAGAATAAACGTAAATCTACTAAAAAAATTGAATTAGCCAACTAAAAAAAGAAAATTTTATGATAAAAAAAAATCGCTTTATCTTTATTTTGAGTGTAATATTTGCTCTAACAAGTTCTATATCATACATTTATGCTCAAGACCGCGAAATTATTTTTGCGCACGAAAATTTTAACGAAATTTTGGCAAAAGCCAAAAAAGAAAACAAATTAATTTTTATGGACTGCTGGGCTACGTGGTGTCGCCCTTGCATTCAAATGGCAAATACGGCTTTTAAAGACAACGCAGCGGCTGATTTTTACAATACAACTTTCGTAAATGCCAAGTTTGATATGGAAAAAGGCGAAGGAATTGAACTGAAAGAGCGTTTTCAGGTTTCGGTATTTCCTACTTTGCTGTTTATCAATGGCGACGGCAAAATAGTGCATCGTTCGGCTGGCTCGCGCGATGCTGCGGGCTTGATGGATTTAGGAAAAACCGCTTTAAATCCAAACGAGCGTTTGGGCTATTTTGAAGAAAATTACGAGGCAAATAAAACGGACGGTACTTTTGTTTTGAATTATTTGAACGGTTTAAAACAAGCTTATGCGCCTTATGATGAGGTAATTAAAAGTTATTTTAGCGAGCTAAAAGAGCAAGATTATGTAAAACAAGAAAACTGGAATTTGATAGTAAACTTTGTAGAAGATTATAATCTACCGGTTTTCAAATATTTAGCCAAAAATAAAAAAGTTTTTGCCGATAAATATGGCGAAAAAATTGTAGAAAATAAAATTGAACAAGTTTATTTTATGGCTCAAGCACAATTTTTGCGTAGAAATTTTGACCAAGCCGCTTATGACAAAAATAAGGAATTAATTTTAGCCGAAGGTGGCGATTTGGCAAAGCGAGCTATCCAAACAACCGATGTGTATGTGTTTCAAATTCAGCAAGATTGGGGAAATTTTGTAGCAGCCGGAAACGAACTGATTTTAAAAATGAATTATTCCGATGCTTCGCGCATTAATTCTATGGCGTGGACAGCTTTTCAGCAAATTTCGGATAACGAGTTGCTCAAAAGTGTTATAAACTGGATGGAAAAAGCAGTGGAAATTACCGAAAATGCTGCATATTTTGATACTTTAGCCAATTTGTATTTCAAAACCGGAAATAAAGATAAAGCCATAGAAAATCAAGAAAAAGCTATAAAATTAGCAGAAAACTCAGGTGAAGATGTTTCGGAATATCTCGAAACTTTGAATAAATTTAAAAAATAGAGTCTTTTAAAAATCTAAAATTTAAGTCTTTATACATTGCAAAACGTGTAAAGACTTTTATTTTTTTTGCTAAAAGAAAAATATAGTAAATTTGTAAAAAAAATTCAATACTTTTGGCATACTTTTTTCGTTTTATAAAAAAAAATGAAAAAAAGAGATTAAAAAAATACAAACTAAAATTTTATTAAATAGAGCAAAAAATTTATGAAAAAAATATTCATCTTATCCTTTTTAGTTTTCTTTAGTATAAAATTTTATGCTCAAGAAATGATAGAACCCGGACTTGTAAAATGGTACTCGATAGAGCAAGCCGAAGAATTGAATAAAAAATTTCCGCGCCCGCTTTACATTGACATGTACACCGATTGGTGCGGTTGGTGCAAACACATGATGAAAACTACATTTGCAAATCAATACATTGCCAATTACATCAATTCCAATTTTTATCCAGTTCGTTTCGATGCCGAAGGCAAAGATACCGTTTTTTTTCAGGGCAAACGCTGGGTGAGTCAAGACACTTCGCGAAAAGAATCGAAACACGAATTGGCAATTTACTTAATGGACGGTCGCATGTCGTTTCCCACAATTGTTTATTTGCAACCCGATGGCTCAAAAACACCCATTCCGGGCTACAAAAATGTGCGCGAACAAGAACCTTTGATGTATTTTTTTGCAGAAGAAATCAATAAAACCACCGATTACAGCGATTTTGAAAAGAATTTTGTAATGTCTTTTGCAACCGACACCATGCCGGGTCGCAAAGAATTGACTTCGGGTAAAGTGAATTGGCTCAGTATGAACGAGGCTATTGCTGCCAACGCCAAAAAACCAAAAAAGTTTTACATTGATGTTTACGGCTCTATGTACGTGAAATCGAGAGTGATGGATAGCACAACATACCAAAATCACCAAGTTGCTGAATTATTGAACAACCAATTTTATCCGGTTCATTTCAATGCCGCCAGTCAGGAGAAAGTAAATTTTCAAGGAAAAGAGTTTGTAAACAAAGGAAGCGGAGCATTTTCACTTCACGAGTTTGCAGCTTATGTAATGGGCAATAAAATAGCCTTTTCCAGTATTTTATTTCTCGACGAAAAATTAAATCCGATTACAAAAATAGACGGTTATTTTTCGCCCAAACGCTTGAAATCTATTCTAAAATATTTTGGTTCAGATATTTATAAAAATCAAACTTGGGAAGAATATTTAAAACAAAATCCTGAATAACTTT
>DYNA01000025.1:0-12936 GCA_020721325.1 Paludibacter propionicigenes | reverse complement strand
ATACCATTCATTTTGGAAATATCGAATCGGAAAGCAAAGTCATTGACGAAGTGTTGGTTAGCCTTTTTCGCGCGCCTCGCTCCTACACGGGCGAGGATTCGGTTGAAATTTCATGTCATGGTTCCGTTTTTATTCAGCAGCAGATTTTGCAATTGCTCATAAAAAATGGTGCGCGTTTGGCGCAAGCCGGCGAATTTACTTTGAGGGCTTTTCTGGCAGGAAAACTGGATTTATCTCAAGCTGAGGCAGTTGCCGACCTTATAGCTTCACAGTCTCAAGCCGAGCATAGCTTAGCCATGCAACAAATGAAAGGTGGAATTACCAATGAAATAGCCAATTTACGACATTTGCTTGTTCATTTTATTTCGCTTGTGGAGTTAGAATTGGATTTTTCGGAAGAAGATGTAGAATTTGCCGATAGAAAAGAACTTTTAAGTTTGATAGAAAAAGTTGAAAAATACCTGAAAACTTTAATTGATTCTTTTACGCAAGGCAATGCCATAAAAAAAGGCATAGCGGTAGCCATTGTAGGCAAACCGAATGTAGGCAAATCGACTTTACTGAATACTTTGCTCAACGAAGAGCGAGCCATAGTTTCCGAAATACCCGGAACTACACGCGATACGCTGGAAGACACAATGATAATTGAAGGCGTTACGTTTCGTTTTATCGACACTGCCGGTTTGCGCAGTACAACCGATGTAATTGAAAATCTGGGAATTAAACGCACGCACGAAAGTATAGCCAAAGCCGACATTGTAATTTTAATGAGCGAAATGAATGAAATGCAAAGTGCTTTAAATGAGCAAATTAACGATATTTTTAAACAAAATAAAAAATTAATTTTAGCAATTAATAAAATAGATATTCACAACTATAAAAATTATGAATTAAAAGAAAGCTCGTATTTTAAAGTAATTTATATTTCGGCAAAAAAAAGTGAAAATATCGATGTTTTGCAACATAAATTGCTCGAATTGAGCCAGATAAATCAAATGAACGAGCGAAATATTATTGTATCGAATGCACGCCATTTTGATGCTTTGCAAAATGCCTACGAAGCCATTTTGAGAGTGCGTGAGGGTTTAAAAACTCAGATTTCGAGCGACTTTTTAGCCCAAGATATTCGCCAGTGTCTTTATTATTTTGGCTTAATAACGGGCGAAATTACTACTGACGAGATTTTAGGAAATATTTTTAGCAAATTTTGCATTGGCAAATAATTGAAGTTTTTTATGCTATTTTTAATGAATAAAAGCTAATATTTAGATATTTTGAAAAAAATAAATATTTGATAAACTATTTGATAATCAACAAATTACAAGGTAAATGATACGAAATGTCAAATATTGAATTTTAATTGTAAAAAAATAATTATTTTTGTTAATCATTTATGTACCCCATTTTTTTTTAATATGAAAGCAATGAATTGGAGCAACAAAACTTTTCTCATAGCAGAAGACGAAGAAATAAATTATATTTTTTTAGAAGAAGCATTAAAACATACTTCTGTAAAAATTTTACGCGCATCGAATGGCGATGAAGCGGTTGAAATTTTTAAAGCAAATAAAATTGATTTGGTACTTATGGATATAAAAATGCCAAAAAAAAATGGCTACGATGCAAAGGATTTGATAAAAAAAATCAATCCCAATGTTCCGATTATTGCGCAAACTGCTTATGCTCTTTCGGGTGAAAGAGAGAAAATTTTAGATGCCGGATTTGACGATTACATTGCAAAACCAATAAAACAAGCTAATTTATTGGAAGTAATTTTAAGAAATATTCAATAATTAAACGTTCAATTCTTCTCCTTCGCTTTTAGCAATAACGACCGCTCCGCAAGTATCGCTCCAAACATTGGTAGCTGTTCTGAACATATCCAAAATCCTATCGACAGCCAAAATTAAACCAACTCCCTCTATCGGCAATCCTACAGCCGTAAGCACTATGGAGAGCATAACTAAGCCCGCCATTGGAATGCTCGCAGCACCTATGGAAGCCAATAATGCAGTAATCACAATGACCAGTTGCTGCAAAAAACTCAAATCGTAGCCATAAGCTTGAGCTATAAAAACGGCTGCAACACACTCATATAGAGCAGTTCCGTCCATATTTATTGTTGCTCCGAGGGGCAAAACAAAACTGGAAACTTTTGTGGAAACACCACTTTTATTTTCTACTCCTTCAATGGTCAATGAAAGCGTAGCACCGGAAGAACACGTAGAAAATGCGGTAACCAATGCTGCACGCATATTGCGAAAATGCTGCAAAGGATTGGCTTTTCCAATAAAACGAACAATAAGCGGAAGAGTAATAAAAAAATGTATAAAAATTCCTAATAAAATAGTAAAAGAATACCAACCTAAACTGGCAAATAAATGAAATAAATTTCGCCCTTCGTTAATTTGTGCGGCTACTATTCCCGCCATAATTCCAAAAATACCAAATGGAGTGAAATTTAAAATATACATGGTCAATTTCATCATTACTTCAAAAACAGAATTGAAGAAATCGGTGAGCGTTTTACGCGATTTTAGTGAAGACTGCGAAATAAAATACCCAAATAAAACAGCAAAGAAAATAATTGCCAACATATCGGCTTCCATAAAAGCCTGAAAAAGATTGTTTGGAACTATATTTAAAAGCGTAGTTCCGAAAGAATCGCGAGCTAAATTTAAACCTTCTACCTCAGTATTTAAACTAATATCAAAACCTTTTCCGGGTTCAACAATATTAACAATTGCAAGCCCTGTTAAAATTGCCAATAAGCTGGTAATCATGTAAAAAGACATGGTTTTTAAGCCCAAACGACCTAAATTTTCGGCAGTTCCAATACTCGAAACACCCGAAATAATGGAGCTGAAAACCAATGGAACAATCACCATTTTTAATCCACGCATAAAAATATCACCCATCCAGGTTACATATACAATATGCTCACTTAAAAATGTACCATAAACAACTCCCAAAATGAGGGCTAATAGTATTTGCCAATGCAATGAAAATTTTTTCATATATTCACTAAAATCCAAATTCTAAAGCGTAAACTTAGTAAATTTATTGAATAGAATAAAACAAAATGCGAAAAAAAATAATATTTTTTTAATATTTTGATGCTTTTTAGAAGTGCTTTTTATTCATTTTTTTTTTTATAAAATCTTAATTTAAAGGCATTTAATATTCAAAGTCTAATAAAAAGGATAAAATAAGTAAGTATTTTGGTTTACTTAAAAACATTTATTTAATACAAAAATGAAAAAAAATCGTTTTCTATTTTGTTTTTAAACTTTTTAAACCATTTTTGGCTTTGACTTCAATTATATCTTTCATTTCGCCTTTATTTATTTCAAGTGCTTTTTTAAAATAGTATTCTGCATTTTTTATATCGCCCTGCTGTTTGTAAATAACTCCCAGATTTACAGCCGAATAAGGTGCATAATAATATTCTTTTCCACTTCCGAGTTTTATGGTTTCGGTATAAAATTTTATAGCCAAAGCCCTATTTTTTTGATAAAAATAAATTTGTCCGTGCCTATAATTGTATTCCAATTTTTCGTAATCGGAAAGCGAACTGAGATTGCACTTGGCAAGCTCAGCAAGGGCTTTTTCATAATATGCGCCATCGAAATACAAACGCGCTGCAAGTATCTGTTTATTAGGCATTTTACGTTTTGTAACTTCGGCGTAAGCTTGCTTATCTTCGGCTACAATCTGTTTGCCTTGACTTTTTGTTTTGGTAAGATATTGAGTATATTTGGTTGTGTTGTTTTGAAAAAGTGAAATCCATGAAAGTCGTTGATACACAAGCTTTAAATAGTTCTGCCCTTTGTATTTTTTTAAAAAATTAGAATATTCTGTTTCCGCAGTTAAATCCAATTTATTCAATTTGGCTTTTGCCAATAAAAAGTCAAAAAAAGGGATTTGAAATTCATCACTTGGCTGTTTATAACCTTTTAGTACAGAAAGAATATCATCGTTTTTATTATTTACAGCAGAGATTCTACCGTAAAGGTAGCGAGCTAACGAATTGATTTTAATAAGTTTAGTATTTTTCAAAAAAGTATGAGCGGTCATTTTGTCTTCGCCAAATTGCATCAACATTAGAGCATAAATTAAAGTCGGCTCGGTTTGAGTAAGTGTATCGGCTTTGTAATGAGTATAATATTTTTTCAAATTAGTAAATCCGCGATTCAAATTGGCATTTAAGCCCAAACCATCAGCTACCCACTTGTATTCTGAAGGAATGGCACTAAAAAAAATATCAAAAACAGAACTTAATTTATTGTTTTCAAAAAAATCTGGAAACTTTTTTTTATTTTCATTCAAGAGTTTATTTGCTCTAAAAATTTCCCAGCCGGCAGTCAAATTATTGCCAAACAAAAAATTTGAAACCGTATTCTGAAATTTTATGTGAGCTAAAGCGTACAATTTAAAAGGATTATCATCGGAAGCATCTTCAATTTTTTCGTATAAAACTTCGCTATTTTTAGAATAAACTTCAAATTTTTCATTGCTCTGAGCCAAAAGAACAGTTAAAAAATCAATGTAATTTTCTAAATAATAAGCTTGTATTTGGTAGTTTGAACTTTTTTTACAAACCGCAATTTGTTCTTTAGCCTTATCAAACTTTAAATTGAAAGTATAATAAGTAGCCAACGAGTAAGCCTGTGAATTGGCAAACAAACTGATTTGCAACGAAATAAATAGAGCTACGAGTAAAGAAAATTTCATTTTTTTTGGAATAGAAAATTTAAGGTTGAACCAAAATTTTACAAAAAAAGCCGAACTTTATAAATCCGGCTACTGTAAACAACTATTCGTTAAATTTTAAATTTGAAAATGATTGATTTAGATTGATTTAAAAATGTCTTTTCTATTCAAAGTAAATACTTTTTTTCAATTCCTTTTCAAAAAATTTAACGATTTAGAATATGAATTAGTAAATATTTAAAAATCAACATTATACTTCGTTGGCATAATCTCTATCAATACCGTCTTCCACATCAATATTTTCATCAACCAAAATTCTACCACAATATTCGCAATCAATAATTTTTTTGCGAGTAGCAATGTCTAAAAGCCTTTGCGGAGGAATTTGGTTGTAACAACCGCCACAAGCCCCGCGTTCAACTTTTACAATCGATAAATTGTTTATTGCATTCTTTTTCAATCGTTTGTAAGCATTCAACAATCGTTCATCAATCCGAACTTCTAAAGCAGCCGACTCGCGCAACAATTCTTCTTCTCGCTCTTTTGTTTCGTGAATAATTTCTTCCAATTCGTGCTTTTTTTGCACCAAAACCTGCATACTTTCATCTATTTGAGCATCAACCTTAGCTATAACTTCTTCTTTTACAGTAATTTCAGCTTTAAATTGGTTCATTTTTTTCTTTGCCAATTCAATTTCAAGTTCCTGATATTCAATTTCTTTAGCTATAGACTCAAATTCTCGGTTATTTCTAACCTTCATCTGCTGGCTTTCGTATTTTTTTATCTTACTTTGAGCTTCCGAAATATCATTTTTTTTATTTGTGATTTGATTTTCATAAGCCTCTATTTCACCTTTAAATCGTTCTGAGCGAGTTTTTAAACCTTCCAATTCGTCTTCCAAATCTTGAATATCTAAAGGAAGTTCTCCACGCAAAATTTCAATTTTTCGTATTTCTTCATCTACTTTTTTCAAACTGTAGAGTGCTTTCAATTTTTGTTCTACTGTGCTGTCGTTTTGCTTGAGCGTCATATTGATATTGTTATATGTTTTGATATAGTCTTTTTATTTCAAGTTGCAAAAATAGAATTTTTTTTTTATTTAATATGAAAAAAATAAAAAATTATGATTCATTATAAAAAATTTTGGCTTTTTTATCGCATTTTATTATTTTTATAAAATTCATTTTTTCAAAAAAAAAATTAATAAAAATACTCTACCGGATTTGTATTTACCTTTGTTTTAGCTATTTGCAAATCGGGAAAATGTTTTAACACAAGTTCAATAAGTAAATCTTGAGTAAATTGTTCGCTTTCAAAATGTCCAATATCGGCAATTAAAATTTTCCCTTCGGCATCAAAAAACTGATGATAAGTAAAATCGCCACTAATAAAAACATCAGCATCGGCTGCAATTGCATTTCGCAACAAAAAGCTTCCACTTCCGCCACAAAGTGCCACTTTTTTTACCTTTTTTTGCAAAAAAAGAGTATGTTTAATTGCTTTTAAAGCAAATTTTTTCTTCAAAAAATATAAAAATTCCGTTTCCGAAAGTTCATTTTCCAAAAAACCCACAACTCCAAAACCAACCAACGGATTTTCATTTTGCAAAGCATAAACGTCATACGCTACTTCCTCGTAAGGGTGTGATGATAAAAGCGCACTTAACACACTGTTTTGCAAATGTTTAGGAAAAACAGTTTCAATTTTCACCTCATTTTCCAAATGCAATTGTCCTTTTTCGCCCACAAACGGATTTGCATCAGAATTGGCTCGAAAAGTACCAAAACCTTGACTATTGAAGCTACACGAGTCATAATTTCCAATTTTTCCGGCACCGGCATTAAAAATGGCAGTTCGCACTTGGTCGGCTTGCGCCAAAGGAACAAAAAAAGCCAATTTTAACAAATCGTCCGTTTTTGCTTTAAGTATTTTTATATCTCTCAAATTCAATAAATTAGCCATTTTTTCGCTCACGCCACCACGCACCGAATCCAAATTGGTGTGAATGGAATAAATGGCAATTTTATTTTCAATAGCCTTTATTACAGTTCGTTCAACGTAAGTTCTTCCGGTTAATTTTTTCAAACCGTTAAAAATAATGGGGTGATGCGAAACAATTAAATTTGCTCCCATTGTTACTGCCTCATTTACAACATCTTCCGTTGTGTCGAGCGAAACAAGCACTGCTTTAACTTCCAATTCGGAGTTTCCAACAATTAAACCCGAATTATCGTAACTTTCTTGATAATTCAAAGGCGCAAATTGTTCCAAAAGCTTAACTATCTCTTTAATTTTCATCAATTAATATGCACATTTAAAGCACTTTAAAAAGTTTGTACAAATTACAAACTGTCTTTAATTTCAACAAGCAAAGCTCTCATTTCTTTAAGCGACTGAATGATTTTAAAATTCGTTTCCGCATCTTCCTTGCTTTCGTGAATTTTTTGTTTCGCGCCTTTAAGCGTCATGCCGCGCTCTTTTACCAAATTATATATCAAATGAAAATTTTCAATATCCATTCGTGTAAAAAAACGATTGCCTTTTTTGTTTTTTTGGGGCTTAATCACCGAAAATTCTTTTTCCCAATATCTTATGAGTGAGGTATTTACATGAAACATATCCGCCACCTCGCCTATGCTATAAAATAATTTTTCACCCGAATCATTGATTTCGGAATTATTTTCATCTAAATTAAAATCGGTAATATTCTCATTCATAGTTGAAAACGCTTTTTAGTTTTTTTTAACAATCTAATTTTATGCTATTCAAACAAATTGTGTACTTGCGATTTTTCTATTGTCAATGTATCTCTTTTCAAAATAGTTCCAGATTCAACTACTTTAAAATCAGAATAATAAACAAATAAAATTGCCAAAAAAAGAACAACAAGAACTGAAAAGATTTTTTTCATTTTTTTCATTTTTATTATTTCTGCTATTATTTAAGTTAATAAAAAAACTGTTACTAAAACTCTATTAATCAAGAGCTTGACCGCTCATACTTAACAAAATAATTAAACGTGCATATTGTTTTGGAGTAAGGTCGGCAAAATAAAAATGCACCGGATTAACCGGTTTTCCATTTCTATGTACCTCATAATGAATGTGTGGCGAAATCGATTTTCCGGTATCACCCACATAACCAATTACATCGCCTCGTTTAACTTTTTGCCCCGAACGAACCGCTATTTTGCTCATGTGTGCATAAAGAGTTTTGTAACCGTATCCGTGATTAATTTTCACATAATTTCCATATTTCCTCGATTTTGTATCAATTAATTCCACTTTTCCGTCAGCAGTTGCATATATTTTTGTACCTTTAATTGCGGCAAAATCCATTCCGGCATGGAAAACGGGTGCCTTGTAAACCGGATCAATTCGCATTCCAAAACCATAAGGAATGTGTTGCAAACGCGAATTTTCGATGGGTTGAATAGCCGGAATGTGCGATAAAAGTTTCTTTTTATCCGATTTTTGAGCCGTTTTAAAAAGTAAACTTAATTCTTTGGCTTGTTGCTGCAAATTAACATTTAAAGAATCTATTTTCTTATTAGTAAGAGCCATAAGCTCCTTTGATTCAAGACCTTCCAGAGTTTTAAAATATTCGGCATCGCCGTATTCTTTGCTCACTTCCGGAGGTTCGGACTCAAAAATAGCGCGGTAAATGTTGTTGTCGCGGCGTTGAATATCTTCAAGGACTTTGTTTAATTGTTCATATTTTTCGTTTAGTAAAACGTATTGCTCTTCCAGTTGCTGATTTTCGCGTTTAATGGCTTTTTCGCGACTCGAATCGACCCAATAGGAAGCTGCCAAAAACATAAAAAAAGCGATTACAAATCCGGCTATAATTTGCGGAACTACTTTGCGAAATATCTTTTGACGCAAAGTCAATTTTACTTCATCGTAACTTAAAGAATCCGGATTGAAATGAAATTTTCCGTTTGACATTTTAGTTTATGTGATATTTTATAAACAACTTAATATTAAGCTATTACACTACGTTATCTATATTTTGTTTTAAACTCTGTTCTGAAACTCTATAAAACAGATTGCAAAAGTAATGATAAAAAAATTATTTCCTATTCTTTTTTGCATTTTTTTAATTTTTTTTAAATTTTCGTTTAATTTTTTTTAAACAAAAATAATTCTTTTTTTTATGAAAATTCTATCTTTTAGAAAAATACAGTGTTTATTTAAACTTATTATACAAGCTTTTTTACAAAAAAAATAAATTTATAATATAAAAAAATGTTGTTTTTTTTACCAAATAAAAAAAAAAAAATTTCTATTAAATTATTTCAAAAAAAAACTTTCTGTGTAAAAAATTTACAGAAAGTTTTTTATAACATTTGTTCTTTACATCGGAAAATTAATTAACCGAAAAATCGGAACAAATGCTCGTAAAATGCAAACAAATTATTCTTCAAAAAGCATTTTATCAACAGATTGATACAATAATTTTCGGTTATTCAATTTTTTTTCAAAAATCAATTTGTATTTCATGATTTCCTTTAATGAGTGTTCCCAATTTGAAAGCGGGTTCGTTTTTTTCTTTAAAAAAATTCATAACTTCTTCAAAATCAGATTTATCTACAGCTAAAACCATACCGATTCCCATATTAAAAGTTGAATACATTTCCTTGTCTGAAATGTTGCCAATTTGCTGTAATAAGCTGAAAATAGGCTGTTTAGGAATAACAGAAATGTCTAATTGAGCAGATAAATTTTTGGAAAACATACGGGGAATATTTTCATAAAAACCGCCACCCGTAATGTGGCTAATGCCATGAATTTCAACTTTTTGCGTAAGCTCATATACCGGATTTACGTAAATGCGCGTAGGTTTGAGCAATTCTTGGCTCAATGTGCAGCCTAATTCATTGATAAACTGATGAATATCGTATTTTCCGATTTCAAACAAAAGTTTTCGTACCAAAGAAAATCCATTGCTATGCAAACCATTTGAAGCTAAGCCAATTAACACATCACCTTCGTGAGTTTTAGAACCGTTGATGATTCTTTTTTTATCGACCACTCCCACCGAAAATCCGGCAATATCGTAATGCGAATGTTGGTAAAGTCCGGGCATTTCAGCCGTTTCGCCACCAATAAGGGCAGCACCGGCAAGTACGCAACCATCGCTGATTCCTTTAACAATTTCGGCAATTTTTTCGGGTTCAACCTTTGCTGTGGCTATGTAGTCTAAAAAAAATAAAGGTTTTGCACCTTGGCAGAGAACATCATTAACACACATTGCCACAGCATCTTGCCCAATGGTGTCGTGTTTGTCAGCCATAAATGCAACCATCAATTTTGTTCCAACGCCATCTGTGCCGGAAACTAAAATCGGCTCTTCGTATTGTGTTTTGTCGAGTGCAAACAATCCGCCAAAGCCTCCAATGTCAGACACAACTCCTTGTGTAAAAGTACGTTTCACGTGTTGTTTCATCAACTCCACCGATTTGTAACCGGCTTCTTTGTCCACGCCTGAATCTTTATATGTTATCATTTTATTGAGTTAAATAGTTCTTTACTAAATTGTTACAATGCCATTTTGTTTATAAAATAGTAACATTTTTTTTAAAGAATAAAATATACACCTTTTCAATTTTTTTTAAAAATAATTTTTTATCCTTTTTTTTGTTAAAAAAAATATTTAGTTATGATAAATTTTCGCCGAAAGCGAAATTATTTTTACCAAATTAATTTTCTTTTTCAAATTTGAATTTTGTACTATCCAAAGGCACTTCCATAGGGTAATTTCCGTTGAAACAAGCACTGCAAAAGCCTTTGTCGCCTCCGGCAGCTTTCATCATGCTTTCTTCGGTTAAAAACTTGAGCGAATCGGCACCAATCATTTCGCGAATTTCTTCGAGAGTTTTCGTTGCACCAACCAATTGGTCGCGCGAAGGGGTGTCAATGCCAAAATGGCAGGGAAATTTTACCGGTGGCGAACTCACTCTAAAATGCACTTCCAAAGCTCCGGCATCGCGCAAAAGCTTAACAATTCGGCGACTTGTAGTGCCACGCACAATCGAATCGTCAATGATGACAACACGTTTTCCTTCTACGTTCTTTTTCAAAACGTTAAGCTTTATCATAACGCCTTGTTCTCGTAATTCTTGGGTGGGCTGAATGAAAGTACGACCAATGTAACGATTTTTAATTAAGCCAATTCCGAATGGAATTCCAGAGGCTTCGGCATAACCAATGGCTGCCGGAATGCCCGAATCGGGAACGGGTATAACGCGGTCGGCTTTTAAACCTTCGTCTTCTTTTGCTAAAAGTTTTCCGGTTTTATAACGATACGAATTGGCATTAATTCCGTCTAAAATGCTGTCGGGACGAGCAAAATAAATCAATTCAAAGATACACGATGCTTTTTTACACCAGAGTTTACTTTTTACCGATTTCAGGGATTCTTTGTTGATGATAACCATCTCGCCGGGTTCGATGTCGCGAATAAAAGTTGCGCCAATGGTGTCTAAAGCACAAGATTCGGAAGCCAAAACATAAGTTTCATCAACTTTTCCCAAACACAAGGGGCGCAAGCCATGAGGGTCGCGCAAACCAATAAGTTCTTTATCTGTTTGAATAACAAGCGCATAAGCACCTTTAACAATTCCCATAACTTGCGCCAAAGCTTGCTCAATGCCTTTCGATAAATTTCGGGCTATCAAATTGGCTATCACTTCGGTATCGATGGTTGTTTGGAATATAACTCCTTCATCTTCAAGCATTTCGCGAATTTGGGAAGCATTAACCAAATTTCCGTTATGCCCCAAAGCAAAACCGGAATTTTTATAAGTAACTACAAGTGGCTGAGCATTTGTAGCTAAACTTTCTCCGGTTGTAGAATAACGCACATGACCTATGCCCGAAAATCCCTTTAAATTTTTTAAATTGTCGTTGTTAAATACTTCAGCTACAAGACCTTGTTCTTTGTAATAATCTATCTTTTCGCCATTGGTAACTGCTATTCCGGCACTTTCCTGTCCTCGATGCTGTAGGGCATAAAGTCCGTAATAGATTAATTGTGAGATGTTTTTATTGTCGTTTGAGAAAATTCCCATTACGCCACATTCATCATGAAATTTATCGTCGCTAACACACATTCGTTCTTTTTTAAATTTTTTTTTATGTAAAAATAAAGTAAAGAGAGAAAAATAATTCCGTAAAAAAAATGGAAAACAAAAAAAAAGTGAAAAGTTCTGATTAGATTTTTTTGATTTATCTAAATTTACTTTTCACTTTTTGTTTTTATAAAAAATTTACAGGGTTTGAACCTTTTGCAAAACTTCCTGATAAGTGGCTTTTACATTGCCTAAATCTTGTCGGAAACGGTCTTTGTCCATTTTACGATTGGTTCCAATTTCCCAAAATCGGCAAGTGTCGGGCGAAATTTCATCGGCAAGTAAAATTTTACCTTTATAACGACCAAATTCGAGTTTAAAATCAATTAAATTCAAATTCAAATTAAAGAATACCTCACGCATGAAAGCATTGATTTTGAATGCCATATCACGAATTTGTTGCATTTCGTCTTCAGTAGCTAATTTCATGGCGGCAATGTGATAATCATTTATAAGGGGGTCGCTGTATTCGTCGCTTTTCAAACAATATTCTAACACGGTCGGGTCTAAAACCAATCCGTCTTGAACGCCCAAACGGCGCACCATTGAGCCGGTTGCAACGTTACGAACAATTACTTCAACTTTAATGATTTCAACGGCTTTTACAATGGATTCCCGGTCATTGATGAGTTCAACAAAATGCGACTCAATGCCTTGTTTTTCAAGTAATTGAAACATTTTAGCCGACATTAAATTATTTACAACGCCTTTGTCTTCGATTGTTCCTTTTTTCTTACCATCAAATGCTGTTGCATCGTCTTTGTATTCAATAATATAATGGTCGGGGCTATCGGTTTTGAATACCATTTTAGCTTTGCCTTCGTAGAGTTTTTCGAGCTTTTTCATGCGGGTTTTTGAGAGATTATAGTTTGAAATACGATTGTTTTTAAAAAAAAATTTACGATTTAAAAATCTTTTTCGGTGCAAAATTAATTGAATTTATAAAATTATTCAAATATTTGATTCATTTTTAATATTTTTTCAGAAATTGAAAATAAGTAACTAAAATAGCAATAAAAAAAAGTACTTTTTAAACAAAAAATCTGGGGTATATACAATACACCAATCTATATACATAAATATGTTAAATT